>CALBTQ010000447.1 GCA_937967875.1 uncultured Pseudomonadota bacterium | reverse complement strand
TAAGGTTCGGGGTCGTCTTCGGTGCGCAAAAAGCCGTCGACCAGCGCGGTGATGCCGTTGGCGAATTGAATGGTCAGGTACTTGGCCTGCGCGTCGCCGTCGGCCAGGTACAGCGCGGCGGTGTTCATCAGCACCTTGGGCGTGCGGATCATCACGTTGTCCGCGCCGCCGTAGTGCTCGAACTCCACCGTGTCGCCGGGTTTGATCGCCCGCGTGTCCTGCCAGTATATTTTATAATCCGGATAGCCGGTGGATGAATGCATGCCGTGACCGGTCCATTGCAGCCAACCCATGTAATCGACGTCCTTCCACAGGCCGGTGATCTTGCGCGTGAACTCGGTGATCTCCGTCGGCGTCAAGGGCGTGCCCGCCGCCGGCCGCGTGAATTCGAAAGGCAGTTCGTCCGGATAATCGCGGTGCGCCTTCGCCGGTGCGGGCGCGGGGGTGAAGTTGTCGGGCACGAACGATTCCGGCTCGGTTTCCGGCTCGCTGTAGGTGCGCACCAACCGCGCGCCGACCAGGTACACGCGATAGCCCGGTTCGTGCGCCGCGCGATAGGCCGAGCGGTTGCGCACCGCGCCGTAATAACGATAAGCCGCGCCGCGCGCCACCTTGAAATGACCGCTCGCCGGGCCGGTCGGATCGGTGACCGCCGCCGTGCCCAGATCGTTGGCGTACCAGTCCCAGGTCCACTCCATGACGTTGCCGATCATGTCCTTGAGGCCCCACTCGTTGGGCATCTTTTCGCCGACTTCGTGGGTGGTCGAGCTGGCGTTGGCGCAGTACCAGGCGAGGTCCTTGAGCGCCTGATCTTCCTTCTCGCAGGCGACTTCGACCACGTCGCCGTTGGAGGTCGCGGTGGTCGTGCCGGCGCGCGCGGCGTATTCCCATTCGGCTTCGGTGGGCAGGCGGAACCCTTCGCATTCGTACGCCGACGAAACGCCGTTGAGCGCCACTTCGGCCGACAGGATGCCGCCGTTGTTTTTGCACCACGAGTTGTCGTTGCCCGGGGATTCGTCGGCACAGACGATGTCGGAAAGATCGTAGCACGGCGCGTAATCCAGCTCGGCGCTCAGTTCGTTGGCCAGCGCCAGCGCGTCGTACCAACTGATCGTCTCGACCGGCAGCTCGTCGTTGCTGAAAAACAACAGCGGCCAGCGGCTGGGATTGTAACGCATCAATTCCTGGAACTGTCCCTGGGTGACCTCGGTGGTCATCATCTCGAAGGGCCGCGTGATGGTCACTTCGTGCTGCACTTCGTTGGGACGATGTCCGTTTTCGCCGGCCGGACTGCCCATGACAAACGTGCCGGCGGGTACATAAGAGAAGCCGACGGTCGTGGGCGGAACCGGCGTATCGTCGTCATCGTCGACGGAGTCGTCGTCGAGTGCGTCGTCATCGTCGAGCGTATCGTCGTCATCGTCGCCGGTGTCGTCGTCATCGTCGCTCGTATCGTCATCATCATCGGCGACGTCATTATCGTCGTTATCGTCATCGTCGTTATCGCACGCAGCCGCGACGAATCCCAACGCCAAAAGCAGGAGAAAAATGAGTGTGAAACGGGAGATGGCTTTCATGGTCGATCCCTTCCTCCAGGCTGTCATACAAGCTTGAACGGCGTACTGTAACAAACTTTACAGAGACCGGACACCTTAATCGCCGCACGCCAGGCCGGTGAAAAAATTGGCGGCGTTCACGCCCAGTTCCTTGACCGCGTATCCGCCTTCCAGACAGGCAAGCACCGGAACGCCAACCCGGCGCACCAGGCCGCCGATGACGGTATAGCACTCCGAAGTCAGCGTAAAACCGCCGACCGGATCGCCGACAAAGGTGTCGAATCCCATCGAGACGACCAGCGAGTGAGGGGCGAATTTTTTAATTGTCTTAATGGTTTTGGTAAGAACCCGCAGATATTCCTGATCGTCGGTGCCGATCGGCAACGGCTGATTGAGGTTGCAGCCGCGTCCCAGCCCCTCGCCCTTTTCGGTGCGGAAGCCGCAAAAATACGGATAGAAATATCGCGGGTCGCCATGCAACGAGGCGACAAAAACATGCGGCGATTCGTAGAACAGACTTTGCGTGCCGTTGCCGTGGTGAAAATCCAGATCGAGCACCGCCACCCGGCCGTGTTGCGACAGCCGAAACGCGGCGATCGCCGCGTTGTTGAAATAGCAGTATCCGCCGTAAATGGCCCGATCGGCGTGGTGCCCCGGCGGCCGGCATACCGCGAACACGTGCGTCTCCTTGCCCTTGGCGATCAGTTCCGCGCCGTGCAACGCCACGTCCACCGCCGACTTGGCCGCATCGTACGTATACCGGTCGATGTCGGTGCCCACGTCGAAACAATAATATCCCGCCCGTTTCAAGTCCGTGCGCGGATGCACCTGGTAGGAACGATACGGGAAAATGTGCGCATAAACGCGTTGTCCTTCGGGCAGATCGCGGCACGATTTGATGTGCCTGACCAACCGCGGATCATGCACGCGATTGAGCAACGTCGTCGGATAACTCCGCGCCTGGACGATGTCTTCGCCGAAACCGCGCTTCTTCAAATGCTGCAATATCGTGTTGACCCGGCTCGCCTTTTCCGGATAGGGATTGCGCTTGCCGAAATTCCATTCCCAACGTGGGCGATGGAGGGCTTGCTCTTGGCGAAATATCACTTTCATATTTCTATATTTTCTATTTTTCCGCCGAAAAAATATCACCTAATCTTTTTATAACATTAATGGTTGAAAATGAATCAAGGTCCATGTCCATTATTACGATCAGATGAGTGGTTACATGATGAAAAGTAATTGGAAAGGAAAAAAAAATGGCTGAATGCGAATGCCTGGGCAAATGCCCCTTTTTCAACGATCGCATGGCGACCAAACCCGGAACCGGCGATATGTACAAAAAGCGCTATTGCTTGGGCGATAAAACCGGTTGTGCGCGGTACATGGTGTTTTGCAGCTTAGGCCGCGAGCACGTGCCCGGCGATCTGTACCCCAATCAGGTGGATCGGGCCAAGCAGATCATCGCCGCTTGATCGGGAAATTCGTCGCCGGATGACAAACCATCGACCGAACGCCTTACATGCATTCTCTCCCTGACTGATCCGGCTCGCTGGCTTTTGCTTGCGAAGAGTATTACTTTCCTTTCGACGATATTGTCGGGAGGATAATGCGATGCGGTCTTTGTCTTTAGATCGGAAGAGCGTCGTGTAGGGAAAGAGTGTAGATCTCGGTG
>CALBTQ010000446.1 GCA_937967875.1 uncultured Pseudomonadota bacterium | reverse complement strand
ACCACCGAGATCTACACTCTTTCCCTACACGACGCTCTTCCGATCTCGGCGGTAGATCGCCAGGCGGATCGTGTTGGCCACCAGCAACCCGGCGGCGGCGGCCAGAAACAGGCCGATCACGAACGTGCCGATCCACAAATAGCGGATGATGCGCCCGAGCTTTTCCGCCCACTGCCGACCCGTGTCGATTTCGAGCACCCCGGTCAGTCCGGCCAGCTTCGTCGCCAGCGCCTCGGTCGCGGGCATGTCGCGATAGTGCGCGTGCAGCCGGATCTCGATCGACGGCGGCAGCGGATTGTCCGCCAGTTCGCGCACCAGCTCGGCCATGTCGGGCAGTTCCTCGCGGAAGCGGCGTAGCGCCTCGTCGGCGTCGACGATCCGCGCCGATTCGACCTCGGCCATCGATTGAATCGACGCCAGCACCTGCTGTTGCTGCGCCGGCGTGACGTCCTCGGACAAATAGACGACCACCTCCACCTGCCCCATGAACAAATCGACCAGCCGCCCCATGTTCTGCGCCACCAGCGCGAACAGCAGCGGAATCGACACCGCCAGCCCCACGGCCAGCACCGTGCCCAGGTTCGAGCCCGCGTCGGCGGCGACGTTGCGCCACGTGCGGGCCAGCAGGTTGATCAGGCGGCGCCTCACAGCTTGCGCACTCCTTCGGTCAGGGCGTTGACCAGCCGCCCGCGTTCCAGCTCCAGCACGCGCTCGCCGTGCCGCTCCAGCAGGGTCCGGCTGTGCGTGGCGACCACGACCGTGCCGCCGCGTAAATTCATCTCGGCCAGCAGGGCGATGATCTGATCGGTCATCGATGCGTCCAGGTTGCCCGTCGGTTCGTCGGCCAGCACGATCGAAGGCTCGTTCACCAGCGCCCGCGCGATGGCCACGCGCTGCTGCTCGCCCCCCGACAGCCGGTGCGGATATTCGTCCATCTTCGCCTGCATGCCCACGTGGCCCAGCATCGCCATCACCTTGCGGCGCAGCTCTTCGCGCGGCGTGTCGAGCACCTCCAGCGCCATGGCCACGTTCTCGAACACCGTGCGGTCGCCCAACAAACGGAACTCCTGGAAGATCACCCCGATGTTGCGCCGCAGGTAGGGCACCGACGATTCGCGCAGCTTGCCCACGTTGCGCCCGGCCACCAGCACCTGGCCGATCGACGGCTGCTCGGCCGCGTAGATCATCCGCAGAAACGTCGTCTTGCCCGCGCCGGACGGACCGGTGAGAAAGACCATCTCCCCCTTGCCGATGTGCACCGACACATCGTCCAGGGCGACGATCCGCGATCCGTATTTTTTGGTAACCCGATGGAAACGAATCATGAGCCATACCTTACCGACAACCATGTCGGTTGAAAACCGGAAAACCACTGAAAAAAAGACCCCCCTGCCGTTGGACAGGAGGGTCCGGATAGCTTGGTTGAAACAACCGGCTTACTTCTTCTTCTTCTTCAGTTTGCCGGGCTTCACCGCCGGTTTTTTCTCTTTCTTCTCTTTCTTCTTCAGCTTGAGGTCTTCGGCTTTCACCGGCTCTTTCTTCTCGGCGCCGACCGTGACGGTGGCTTTGTCCGCGAATCCGGCATACGAAGCCGTGACGACCGTGTCGCCTTCGCTCAACGCTTTGACCTTGCCCTTGTTGCCCACCGTGGCCACCTTGCTGTTGCCGGTGCTCCAGGTGATTTCCTTGCCGGTGATCGGCGCGCCGGCCGTATCGAAAATCGTCGCCTTCAGGTCGCCGCTGTCGTCGACTTTCAGGGTCAGGCTCGACGGCGTGACCTTGATCGCATAGGGAATCTGCACCGTGACGGTCGCCGTCGCCGTCATCTCGCCCGCCGTGGCCGTGATTGTCGCTTTGCCGGAGTTAACCGCCGTCACTACGCCGTTGGCCACCGTCGCCACGTCGGCGTCCGAGGTCATCCAGGCCACCGTGCCTTTGAATTCGGCCGAAGCGCCCTTGGCATCCTGGAACTGCGCGACCAACGTCGCCGTCGCGTCTTTCTGTTCCAGCTTCACCGTCGTCGGGCTCAACGACATCGCCGACGGGCCGCCGCCGCAACCGATGATCAGCAACGACAGAACCAGCGCAGGAACGAGAAGTTTAAACAATTTCATCTTCTATCTCCCTCCTTGTATGTCCATTGATTGTTAATGCAAGTGGAATCGCCCGCCGGATAACCCCAAGTCCGACCCGGCGTTGGATAACTCCATCTGCGAACGCACATAACTCATCAAAAGTGTTATCCAGAATACGCTTCCAACCCGGCCTTTTGTCAAGGGCAAAAACGGCATTATTTGCGCCGCCCACTCCGCTCCCCCACTTGAATGGGCAATCAAAATAATTGATATGCACTCGCTAACCCATGAATAAATAAAGCTTATTGCTTTTAACCATCCATTTTGTGTATACCTTGTGCATCGGTTGCTTAATGCTACAATGCTGCGGTTTTTTTTGGAGGTTGAATGCGCGTTGGCCGATTCACGATTCCGCTGGTGCTTGTCGCGATGCTCGCGATTTTCTGCACGTGCGGTCCGTCGAAATCGCCGCCCGCCGATCCTCCCGCTCCGCCCGCCGATTCGGTGCAGGCCAACACCCCGCAGTTGATCGCCACCGCCGTCGCCGGCGCCACGCCGCCCGAACCGGCCGGCAAGGGCATGTTCGAAGTGACCGTCGATCACGCGCTGCTGTTCGATCCGCGCACCGGGCCGATCAACGCTGAGTTCTCCGACGAGCCCGGTGTGCATCTGCTGGTCGCCGGCAAGATCGTCAACCGTTCGGGCCGGCTGATCCACCGCGCCGCCGCCTACGCGACGTTGCTCGTCGAGTTCGGCGAACGCACCGAAGTCGAACGCCACAGCGGCGGTCTGGGCTTTTCGCCGCGCGTCAACAGCATCGACCCCTGGCGTCCGGACACCGAGCGCCGCTTCGTGTGCATCACCCGACCGCTCGATCCGATCTACCTGGAAATGACGCCCACCAAGCTGCAAACGGCCATCACCGTGCAGGCGCGCGATCCGCTGCAGTTCCGCTTCCGCGAGGAGGTCGCCAAGGCCGACGTCGCCTGGGACGCCATTTTCGGCGTCACCCTCACCGGCACGGCCACGGTAACCGTCGACGGTCCGTGCCGTTGCGCGCCGGTCGTGCGCAAGTGCGAACAAAAGCGCGGCGACCCGGTCAAACTGCTGAGATCGGAAGAGCACACGTCTGAACTCCAGTCACCGAATACGATCT
>CALBTQ010000445.1 GCA_937967875.1 uncultured Pseudomonadota bacterium | reverse complement strand
TCGGCCGAGGATAAGGAATTCTTCGCGCACCAGGGGCTCGATTACCTCGGCATCGCCCGCGCCGCGCTGGCCAACGTGTTCGCCGGCGAAATCAAGCAGGGCGCCTCGACGATCACCCAGCAGGTGGTCAAAAGCCTGCTGCTGACGCCGGAAAAAACCTACCGCCGCAAGCTGCGCGAGATGATTCTCGCCAAGCGCATCGAAGACAGTTTCAGCAAAGAGGAAATTCTCTACCTGTACCTCAACGAGATTTACTTCGGCGGCGGCGCTTACGGCGTCGAGGCGGCGGCGCGCGAATTTTTCGCCAAGCCGGTCGCCGACCTGAGCGTGGCCGAAGCCGCGACCCTCGCCGGGCTGGTGCAGGCGCCGGGACGCTACAATCCGCGCGCGCATCCGGAACGCGCGCTGCATCGGCGGCATTACGTGTTGCGGCGCATGCTCGAAGACGGGCAGATCGACGAGCAGGCCTTCAACAACGCCGATAACGCGCCGCTGCACATCGCGCCCGGCCGCGACATCAACAGCGAACTCGCGCCCGATTTCGTCGAGTACGTGCGCCGCTACCTGCTGGCCAAGTACGACACCGACCGCGTTCTCAAGGAAGGCTGGCAGGTGCACACCACCTGCGATCTGGCCATGCAGCGCGCCGCCCGCGAGGCGGTGGACGTCGGTCTGCGCGCGCACGCCAAGCGCCAGGGCGTGCTGCGTCTGCCCCCGCCGATTCCGCCCGAGCAGTGGAACGACCGGCGCGAGGTGCTGACGAAACAGAACAAAGGGCTGACCGAAGAACAAGTGCGCGAAGGGCTGGTCATCGCTATTTACGATCAGGCCGGCTGGGCCAAGGTCGCGCTGGGCGACGAGACGATCCGCGTGCCGCTCGGCAACATGAAGTGGGTGCGGCAGGTCAAGCGCGACGGCGCCAAGGCGCGGCCGGTGACGCGCGTCGAGCGCCCCGGGCAGGTGCTTGCCCCGGGCGACCGCGTGCTGGTCTACAAACCCAAAGACGAAATGTACGTGCTCGCCGCCTGGCCGATGGCCCAGGGCGCGCTGCTGGCCATGGACGTCGACACCCGCGAGGTGCTGGCGATGATCGGCGGACGCTCCTACGCCGAAAGCCAGTTCAACCGCGCGGTGCAGGCGCGTCGGCAGCCGGGCTCGGCCTTCAAGCCGGTCGTCTACGCCGCCGCGCTCAACGCCCGGCTGACCCCCGCGACGGTCTTCCCCGACACCGCGCTGGTCTTCGCCGACAACTGGCGGCCGGCCAACTACGACCGCAAGTTCCGCGGCTACATGAACCTGCGCGAGGCGCTGACTCGCTCGATCAACACGATCACCATTCGCGTCGCCGAAACGATCGGCGTCGATTACATCCTGAGCTTCGCCCGCCGCGTGGGCCTGGACGAACTCGAATCCGGCGACCTGTCCATGGCCATCGGCACCTACGAGGTTTCGCCGCTGCATCTGATCAACGCCTACGACGTGTTCGCCTCGGGCGGCAAATTGACCGACCCCGTCTTTGTGCGCAAAGTGCTGGACCGCGACGAGAACGTCAAAGAGGAAGCGGTGTACAGCGAGTTCGTCGAGCAGGTGCCCGCGTTGGACAACGTGCCGGACCTCAGCGGCTTCAACGGCAAAGATCTGCCGCTGGACGCCGCGCAACCGGGCATCGATCCGCTGGCCGAAAACCGCCGCGGAGAATTCTTCGGCGACTTCGAACTGGGCGCGACCCCCACGCCTCCGCCGGCCGCCGCGCCCACGCCCGAGCCGCAAGGCGAAGTGCCGCTCGCCGTGCGCCTGAGCGACCAGGTCGTCATGCGCCAGGTGATCGATCCGCAGGTGGCCTACGTGATCACCAGCATGATGCACAGCGTCGCCTCGCGCGGCACGGGCGCGCGCAGCAACCAGCTCGGACGCACGCTGGCGGGCAAGACCGGCACGACCAACAATTACGCCGACGCGTGGTTCATCGGCTTTTCGCCACAGATCATCGCCGGCGTCTGGGTCGGCAACGACAACGGCGGCGTCTCGTTGGGCAGCGGCGAATCGGGCAGCACGACCGCGTTGCCGATCTGGGTCGATTTCATGCGCGTCGCCCTGGCCGATCTGCCCAAGGCCACGTTCCCCGTGCCCAAGGGCGTTTCCTTTGCGCGCATCGATCCGCAAACCGGTTTGCTGGCGCAGCCGGATTCGCCGGGCGAGGAGGAATGCTTCGTCGCCGGCACCGAGCCGACGCAGTACGCGCCCAGCTCCGTACAGCCGGACGCGAACGATTTCTTCGAGTTGGAGCTCGAAGGGGAGTAATCCATGCCCGAACCGTTGCGGGTGCCCGTGTGGATTCTGGTGACGTTGCTCGGCCTGGGCTTCGCCCTGCAGATGTACGGGCTGGCCGATCGTTCGCTCAACACCGACGAGGTGTACCTGGCGCTGGCCGCGCACGAGGGGCGTCTCGCCGAGGCGGTGGCGGCCGACGTGCATCCGCCGTTGTATCCGCTGATCGTCCAGGCGCTGGTCAAGCTGCGCCTACCGGAAATCGTCTGGCGCGCGCTGTCGGCGTTGGCCTGGTTGGGCGTGGCCTGGTTCGCTTTCATGCTCGGACGACGCGCGGGCGGCGATCTGGTCGGTCTGATCGCGCTGCTGCTGTTGCTGACCTCGCCGCAGGGGATCATGCTCAGCCGGCTGGCGCGCTCCTACGCCGTGGCCGCGCTGCTGGGCGCGGCGACGATCTTCCTTTTCCTGCGCCTGTTGGAGGAACCCTCGCCGCCGCGCGCCGGGCTCTACGGCATCGCCGCGCTGCTGGGTTGCTACACGTTTTATTACAACGTCTATCTGCTCGTCGCGCTGGGCGCGGTCGGCCTGCTGCGCCGCAAACACAACGGCTGGCCGGCGGTGATCGCCTCGGCCGCCGCGGGGCTGCTGTTCGCGCCGTGGACCTCGCTGCTGCTGGTGCAGGCGAAACACGACGGGCTCGGCGGCGGGTGGATCACCTGGAGCGCCGCTCCCCTGCGCATCGTCCGCCGCTTCGCGCAGGTGCTGGCCGGCGCGGGCATCGACGGCCTCGAACCCGGCCTGCGCGCCGTCGTTCCATCCCTGGCCGGCGCGGGCGCCACGGCGATCGTCCTCGCGCTGTTCGGCCTGGGCGCTTGGCACTTGTACGCCTTCCGCAAAAAAGCGAGCGACCCCAACGCCGGGACGCTGCCGCTCATCGCCGCGTTGTCGTGGGGCCTGGCGCTGGCGGCGCATTACCTGATCGGTGCGTTCGTCGCCGTGCATTACTTCGCCGTGTTCGCCGCCGCGATCGCCCCGGCGCTCGTCGCGCCGCTGGTCTTCGCCCCTCGCCGCCTGCTGGGCGGCATCTGCGTCGGCCTGTTGCTGGTGCTGAACTTCGCGCAGTTACCCGCTCTCTACCGCGACGGCGGCGAACCGCTACGCGAAGCGAGCGACTGGATCGACCAACACCTGACGAGCGAGGATCTCGTGCTCGGCGTCGCCTGGTTCACAGTCGACGGCTACCGCTGGTACGGCAGCGGCTGCGACACGCTGGGCGTGCCCTTCGACCTGCGCGGGAACCTGCGCGTGCAACGGGCGCAGGCGGGCGTCGCCGACGAGCGCGACATGCTCATGCTCCGCCGCCGCTTACGCAACCGCGAGCGCGTGGCCGTGCTGCTGTCGCATGAAACGTGGCAGGGAACCGACCGCGGCAAGGCGCTGGTCGGGCGCACCCTGCGCGAGGAAGGCTTCGCGCCGGTCTCCGGCAACGGCTGGCCCTTCGGCGCGCCGCAACCCACCGTGCGCGCGGTGATCTGGCAACGGCACTAATTCAGCATCCGCCGCATTTTTATCCATGATTTTGCTGAGAAAACGAATGCTCCCACTCAAATGGTCGTTCTAATAAATTCTACAAAAAATAATTGACATTTGTTTTTTTTTTGCAAAATAAGCTACAGAGATTTGGA
>CALBTQ010000444.1 GCA_937967875.1 uncultured Pseudomonadota bacterium | reverse complement strand
GGCCCTGGCCGATACGCCGAAAAATCCGAGGATCGCCCCGGCGCGGACCGGGCGGATGTCGTCCACGGCGGCCAGCTCGTCGAGCGTCGCGGCGCGGATCGCGTCGAGCGTACCGAAGGCGTCGGCCAGCGCACGGGCGGTGACTTCGCCGACGTGGCGAATGCCCAGGCCGGTCAGGAAACGATCCAGCGCAATGCGTTTGGCCGTTTCGAGCGCGGCCAACAGGTTGCTCGCGCTTTTCGCGCCCATGCGATCGAGAGCGGCCCATGTCTCGTGTTCGAGGCGGAACAGGTCGGCCGGTTCCTTGACCAGCCCCTTTTCGACCACCTGACGCACGAGCTTGTCGCCCAGGCCGTCGACGTTCGCCGCGCCCTTGGAGGCGAAGTATTTAATGCCCTCGATCACTTTCGCCGGACACGCCGGATTGAGGCAGCGCAGCGCGACCTCGTCGGCGAGACGGTCGATCGATCCGGCGCACGCCGGGCAACGATCGCCGACCTTCTTGCGGATCGAAAACGGTCCGTGGCCGATCGGATCGCGGCGGTCGATTTTCACCTCGACAATCTCGGGGATGACGTCGCCGGCGCGCTGGATGATCACCACGTCGCCGACGCGTACGTCGAGGCGGTCGATTTCATCCTGGTTGTGCAGGCTCGCATTGCTGACGATGACGCCGCCGACCGGCACGGACGCAAGCTTGGCCACCGGGGTGAGCACGCCGGTGCGTCCGACCTGGATGTCGATGTCCTGCACGATCGTCTCGGCCTGCTCGGCGGGAAACTTCGCGGCGACGGCCCAGCGCGGGCTGCGGCTGACCGTGCCCAGGCGCGCCTGGAGCGCCAGGTCGTCGACCTTCACCACGACGCCGTCGATGTCGTAGGGCAAATCGTGGCGCCGGTCGATCATCGTCAGATAGAAATTCACGACCTCGTCGATGCCCGCGCAAATATGGCGGCGCTCGTCGACCGGCAGACCCCACGTATGCAGGGTTTGCAACACCTGCTCGTGACCGACAAGATCATTAACCGCGTCGTCGCCGAGGGCGTAAAAATAGGCGGTCAGCGGCCGTGTGGCGGTGATGCGCGCGTCGAGCTGGCGCAGGCTGCCGGCGGCGGCGTTGCGCGGATTGGCAAAGGTCTTCTCGCCGTTTTCCTCGCGGCGGCGATTGAGCTCCGCGAAATCCTTTTTCGCCATGAAGATCTCGCCGCGCACATCGACCAGCGCGGGCGCCCGGTCGTCAAGCGTATGCGGAATCGCCTTGATCGTACGCACGTTGGCGGTGACGTTTTCGCCGATGAAACCGTCGCCGCGCGTGGCGCCGACGAGCAATTGCCGATCTTCGTAAACCAGTTCGATGGACAGGCCGTCAAGCTTCAATTCGCAAACGTAACGCAGCGGCTCGTCGGGCGGTAGATTCAAAAAGCGTTTGATGCGCTGGTCGAACTCGCGCAGTTCAGCCTCGTTCATCGCGTTTTGCAGACTGAGCATGGGCGTGCGGTGCTCGACCTTGTCGAACTTTTCCAGCGGCGCATAGCCGACGGTGCGCGTGGGGCTGTCGGGCGTGACTTCCTGCGGATGTTGCGCTTCGAGATCCTGGAGTTCGCGCAGCAGAGCGTCGTATTGGGCATCGGTGACCAGCGGCGCATCCTGTTCGTAATACAGGCGATTGTGGCGCTTGATTTCCTCACGCAGCCAGCGGATCCGTTCGTGCGGATCGTCCGGGGTCATGCCGTCTCCATCAGGTGTGCCAATAACTTTAAAGCAAAAACTTGTCCGATCTTACTCCGTTTTGCAAAAAAGTGCGAGTACGTCTTTACATCGGGTCAGGATGCGATAGGTTTGGGTAGAAAACGAAGTCGGCAAAGAAAAGAAGGTCTATAACATATTGTAATGTAATTTCTCATTGTATTTCTTAACGTAACGCACAACAATTGAGCAATAATTCCTATCTACATGATATTGCTAGAATATTAATGTAGGTACGGTTTTTGTATTTCAAGACATCGGACGTTAACCATATAACCAGGGGTAAGCCATGGGTGAAATGGCGGTCAATGCAGGCTTGATCTCGGTGCTTCTGTTCTCGCTGTTCCTGATGCACCGACTGTGGCACTGAGAATAGACGACGTATCGTTCCTGAAAAATCCCCGCATGTCCGATGAATGCTCGGCACGATTGTTTCTGGCGTAATTATTCATTTTTATCAAGTTATGTGCTAGCATTCCCGAAAACTATCAACATATAGGGTCGACATGGCATCCGAACAACGATCGAAAATCAAGTTTTATGCAGTGATCGGCATACTGATTTTAGCCGTGTTCTACCTGCTGTTCGGATCCAACGGACTGTTGCATGTACGCCAACTGAAACGGGAAAAGGCCAAGCTGGAAAAGCAGATCATGCAATTGGAGGAAGCGAAAAACTCGCTGCAATTGGAAATTGAAAAGCTCGAATCCAATCCGGAAGCGCTGGAGAAGGTCATTCGCAAGCAAATGGGCATGATCCGTAAAGACGAAACGCTTTTCGTGTTCCCGAAAGAAGAAGGTGGAGAGCCCTAAGTGGGCAACGTTTTCAGCAAATTCATTTCGTGGTTGATTCGCTCCCACGCCTTTTTCATCGGCGCGGGTTATCTGGCGTTGATCGTTTTCGACTTTTTCTCCGCCACCATCGTTTCCAACGGCGGCCCTTCCCTCGCCCAACTGGCCGTGTTCGGCCTGTTCGTGTTCTTCACCGCCTGGCGGCTGGCCTACGCGACGCTCTCGGAGGCGGCGATTTTCAGCGGCCCCACGCGCATCGAGCTGTCGTTGCTGATCATGCTGATCGCCCTGACGGTCATCCAGGCCACGGGCGGCATCGCCGGACCGCTGTTTCCCACGTTTTATCTGCTGACGGGACTGACCGTGGCCTTCACCGGTTTCCCGGCCGGATTGCTGCTGACCTTCGTCGGGCTGGGCTCGCTGGCGCTCAACGCGTGGTGGCTGGGCACGTTGATCGACGCCTGGCACAACTTCGCCACGGCCATCGGGCTGAGCCTGGTGTTCACGCTGACGATCGGACTGTACATCAAGGTGGCGCGCGAGCGTGTGCAACGGGCGCAGCGGACGCTGTACCGCCTGACCAGCGACGCGGAAGAACTGGCGCGGCGGCGGGACATCGACGTGAGCGCGCTGAGCAAAGAGGAAGTGACCAAGGCCGACGTGGGCGCGCTGATTCAGATCGATCGGCTGCTGGGCGACATGGCGGAGATCGCCAAGCGGGCGATGGTGGCGCACACGTGCCTGATCGCCTTCACCAACGAAGAGCACAACGCATTGATCGTGCGGGCGATCTCCTCGGAGGAAAAGCCGCCGCGCGACGCGATGGGCGACGACGTTTCCGACACGGCGTTGATGAAGGTCGTCACCGAGCGGACGAGTCTGGCGATCGAGGACATCGGGCGTTTTACGCGGCAGCGACGCCACCGGCCCTGGGGCGCGCCGCCGCGCGCGGTGCTGGCCGTGCCGCTGTACGAGCACAACCGGATCGTCGGCGTGCTGGCGGTCGACCATCGCCGCCCCTACCACTTCGCGCCGGAGGAAGAGCAGTTCCTGGAGCGCATGGCCCGGCTGGCGGTGGACGCGGTGAACCGCGAGCGCGAGGTGCGGCACATCGCGGCGGAGAAGATCGAAATCTACGCCTTCTACGACATCATCAAGAAGCTGGGCTCGTCGATCGACCTGGAGACGGTCAGCCGCGTGATTCTGGAATCGGGCCAGGCGATCATGCCCTACGATTACAGCGTGCTGGTGCGCGTGGACACCGACCTGGGCACTGGGCTGGTGCAGGCGGTGGCCGGGCTGGATCCAGACAAGTGGCTGGGCGCGACGTTCAAGATCAACGAGAGCCTCGTCGGCTGGGTGGTGGGCGCGAAGAACTATTTGCATTATCCGCGCCTGCGCGAGCGCCTGGGCAAGATGGAGCGCCGGCGGCCGGTGATCGGCAACGAGTTGCCGATGAAAGGGCTGGAGAGCCTGCTGTGCCTGCCGTTGATCCGGCGCAATTTCGTCACCGGCCTGCTGGTGTTCGGCGTCAAGGAGCCCGAGGCGTTCACCAGCCACGAGATCAAACTCTTCGAGGTGCTGGCGGTGCAGGCGGCGACCGCGCTGGAAAACGCGAACGTACATGCGGCGATGGAGCAAATGGCGACCACCGACGGTCTGACCGGCTGCTTCAACCACCGTTTCTTCCAGGAGTGGCTCGACCGCGAACTGATGCGCACCAAGCGCATTCCGATCAAGATCAGCCTGGTGATCGCCGACATCGATCACTTCAAGAACGTCAACGACACTTACGGGCATCCGGTGGGCGACATGGTGCTGCGGACCGTCTCGCGGCTGCTGTGCACCAGCGTGCGGCAAAACGACCTGGCGGCGCGCTACGGCGGCGAGGAATTCGCGTTGGTGCTGCTGGGCACCGACGAGAAAGGCGCGGTCAAATTCGCCAACCGCGTGCGCAAGGAGATCGCCGAGGCGGTGACGGAGTATCCCAGCGGCAAGTTGCAGGTGACCGTGAGCATGGGCGTGGCGACGTTCCCCGACAACGCCGACCAGAAGCAGTCGCTGATCGACCTGGCCGACCAGGCGCTGTACGCGGCCAAGCAAGGCGGCCGCAACCGCGTGGTGCACGCGCGGGATCTGACGAAATAAATCCTACGTTATTTTTGCGCCCACTTGATCAGCGCGTAGTGCGCACGCTCAAGGCGGCTGTGTTCGCGTCCGCGTTTGCGCGCATGATCGAGGGCGGCCGACCAACTGAAGCCGAGGGCCAGGCCGATGCCCAGCACAACCAGCGCCCACTGCCATTTGAACAGCCAGAAAACGACCGCCGCGCCGACCAATCCCAGGATGTGCGGCCACAATTCGAACAGCCACAACGGCACGTTGCGGAAGGCGATCTTGAGCACGGCAAACGCCACCACGGCCAACGTCAGACCGATGGCCACATAGAACAAAAGATGCAAGGCATCGAAATCCATCGCGCGCCCTTTCCCGTGCGGATCGTTTGTTGTATTTTCCCGTAGGCCATTTATAACGAATCCGAAAACGATTTCCAAGGAGCGAGCGGTTTTGCCGGCAAAGGACCGAACGAACATTTCGGCGGCGCAACTGGCGGACGGCGGACGGTTGGAAAACCAGATATTTTTTCGCACGGACTTTCCCGACGATCTGCGCGCCGCCACGTTCGTTCGCTGCCGGTTCAAGCAAAACAATTTCGCCGGCTGCGCCTTGCGCGAAACCGTTTTCGAACGCTGCCGCTTTACGCAAAACGTTTTTACCGGCGCCGACCTGCGCGGCACGCGGTTCATTCGCTGCCGCGGACTGCGCCCGGCGGAGATCGCCCTGCTGGAACGAAGCGGCGCACTGGTCGACAAACCACGGCGCGCGCTCTGGGGTCCGTTGCTGTTGGGCGCGGCCCTGGCGGCGGGTGTTTTCCTCTTGGCCGGCGGCTGGCCGCGGTTGAAGGCCCTGCTCATTTTTTGATTTTGTTTTTCAACGGAGATTTGACCCATCGGGTCGGAAATGGCACACTCCCGGCTTCGGGAGGCCTGCGTGACTGACGAGAGAAAATTTGCCGTTTTGCATCCGCTGCAACGCATTCACCTGGCGAGCATCGGCGCTACGCTGATTGCGGCGATCTTCGCGGCGCTCAACGCGGCGTTCAGCGGCGAACTGTTCATGGCGCGGTTCACCGACGCGCTGTGGCTCAACAAGATCCTACAGACGCTGTTCGTTTTCGCCCATTACACGGTGTTGTTTTACGCGGTGACCGCGCTGCCGGCGGCGCTCGGTCTGCCGCTGAAGAAGGTGCTGCGCTACGCGATCAACCGCCCCTACCCCGACCGCGACCGCGCGCCGCAACTGACGGCCATCGGCCTGGCCTTCGGTCTGAGCCTCGGGTTGCTGGCCCTGACGCGCATCAAGATGGCGACCAAGTTCTGGGAAGAATCGGAAACGCCGCTGTACCTAACCAACCTCAAATACACGAGCGGAGCCGTCGGGCTGTCGTTGCTGATCTGGCTGGCGCTGCGCTTTGCGTTGAAGTACGTGCCCGCGCGCGCCCGACGGTTCTTCAACCGCTCCGGTTACGCGCTGATGATCGTCTGCCTCGCGCTGATCGCGCTGGGACAGGCGTGGCCGATGCAGCGCCCTGCCGGCGAAGTGGCCGTGGTCGGTCAGGCGAGCGCCGACGCGCCGAACATTTTGCTGATCACGGTCGACACGCTGCGGGCCGACCGGCTGGAGCCCTACGGCGCGACGGAAGTGAAAACTCCGGCCGCCGCGCAAATGGCGCGGGAAGGCGTGGTGTACGAGCACACAATGGCGCCCAGCCCGTGGACGGGCCCGAGTTTCGCGTCGATCCACTCCGGGCATTATCCGAGCGCGCTGCGGCTGACGAAGGTCTGCACGCTCTACGGTTCGTATCCGACGCTGGCCGAGCATCTGGCGGCGCACGGCTATCGCACCGAAGCGGTGGTGACCAATCCGTTTTTGCAGGCGGAACTGGCCTTCGATCGCGGCTTCAACTATTACGAGCACACCGGCTCGCCGCAATGGCTCGCGCCGATTCAGGGTTCGCTGATCGCCAAGGCGATCGCGCTGTGGTTCTACGGCGGCTACGACGATTACAGCGCTAAGGTCATGACCGACCGGGCGATCAAGCGCCTGCCGAAGCTGCGCGACCAGCGATTTTTCCTCTGGGTGCATTACATGGACGTGCACATGCCCTACCAGAGCCACGAGGAAAGCAAAGACGATTGGGAAATGGGCTTCGGCTACGAGAGATCGGAAGAGCGTCGTGTAGGGAAAGAGTGTAGATCTCGG
>CALBTQ010000443.1 GCA_937967875.1 uncultured Pseudomonadota bacterium | reverse complement strand
GAGATCGTATTCGGTGACTGGAGTTCAGACGTGTGCTCTTCCGATCTAAGCGATAGGGCTTGGCGCGGGTGATCTTCGCTTTGATTTCGTTGTCGAGGATGATGCGCTTTTGTTCGAGGTCGACCAGGAACATCAGGCCCGGCTGCAGGTGGCCGCGGCTTTGGATGCGCTCGGGCGCGATGTCCATCACGCCGGTTTCCGAGGCCATGATGACCAGACCGTCGGTGGTGATCGTGTAGCGCGCGGGACGCAGGCCGTTGCGGTCGAGCGTCGCGCCCAGGTAGCGGCCGTCGCAGAACATCAGCGCCGCCGGTCCGTCCCACGGCTCCATGATCGCCGAGTAGTACTCGTAGAAGGCGCGCTTGTCGGCGCTCATGATGAACTTCGAGCCCCACGCCTCGGGGACCATGATCATCATCGACATCGGCAGCGGGCGGCCGGCGCGCACGAGCAGTTCGGCCATGTTGTCGAAGATCGCCGAGTCGCTGCCCTTCTCGTCGATGATCGGCTTGATGCGTTCGAGGTCGTCGCCGAACAGGGGCGAGGCGAGGCCGACTTCGCGCGCGCGCATCTGGTTGAGGTTGCCGCGCAGGGTGTTGATTTCGCCGTTGTGCGCCACGAGGCGGAACGGCTGCGCCAGCGGCCAGGTCGGCAGGGTGTTGGTGCTGAAGCGCTGATGCACCAGCGCGTAAGAGCCGGCGAGCAGGGGGTCGGTCAGGTCGGGGTAGAACACATCCAACTGCGTGCCGGTGAGCAGACCTTTGTAAATAAAAGTGCGGCAGGAAAGGCTGCAAATGTAAAGATTCGCCATGCTGTTGCCGGTGGCTTTTTCGGCGAGGCGGCGGATGACGTACAGCTTGCGCTCGAAGGCGTCGGCGTCCAGCCCGTTGTTTTTTAAAAACACCTGAGCGATCGACGGTTTGGTCGCCCGCGAAAACGCGCCGAGAATCGACTCGTCGGTCGGCACGTCGCGCCAGCCGATGACCGGACAGCCCTCGTTGGCCGCGATGGTTTCCATCTTGAGTTTGTACGAGGCGGCCACGGCGGTATCGGTCGGCAGGAAGATCATCCCGGCCGCGTAGGCGCCCGCCGGCGGCAGCTCAAGGCCGAGCGCGGCGAGTTCGCGACGGAAAAACGCGTCGGGAATCTGCAGCAGAATGCCCGCGCCGTCGCCGGTGGATTGGTCGCCGCCGACCGCGCCGCGATGTTCGAGGTTCTTCAGAATCGACACGGCGTCGCGGATGACCTCGTGCGTCGGTTGGGCGTCGAGGCGGGCCAAAAAGCCGACGCCGCATTCGCCGTGATGGCGGTGCGGGTCGTGCAGCCCGTGCATATTTATACAACTTTTATGCATATTATCGCGATAGTTTTCCGACGTTTTCATTCCGTTTTCGTTGTCCTTTCACGCTATTCCTGCCCGGCTGCCCGGTTGTCGTCGCCCCGATGATTCTGGCAGTGAGTGACCGAGTATAGCAAAAATGATGCGCCGCGGCAAAAGGTCTTTTGCAATTTTTTCGAAACGTTACATTTTTCCGTCCATGACAGGACTTAGGCCGACACGGAGGGTGGTACACGATCGGCAAATAATCGTTTCGGCAAATTATTTGACGTACATGGGCAGTGAATAGTCATTCATTATGGGTGCGACCTTGTCGAAGTGGAGTAGCCAATTAATAGCTTATTAAAAATAATAGTAGCCAATTCCATAAGAAGGGAAAACGCGAGAGCCCGCCGGCGAAGGCTCCCGGCGATGCTTTGTCGGTAGATCAAAAAATATCAACTTAAAATAAAAAGGGTCAGGTCATACAACCCAACCCCAAGGTGCCCGGAGCCGGACTCGAACCGGCACGACCTTGCGGTCTGGGGATTTTAAGTGCGATCAGAGAGGTTATCGCAACTCCCTGAAAATCATGACAACTATATGAAATCACGCTGAAATTGGAAGCATTCATTCTTCATTGCATTTCACGTGTTTTCAGTCATTTGAGGAGTTCGATGGACACCAATATGGACACCGGAAAAACTATTGCGGGAGTTTTGATCGATTTT
>CALBTQ010000442.1 GCA_937967875.1 uncultured Pseudomonadota bacterium | reverse complement strand
CGTATTCGGTGACTGGAGTTCAGACGTGTGCTCTTCCGATCTCGGCGTCATCGTCCGTCGCATCGTCGTCATCGTTATCCGAGTCGCCCGAGCAGGCGCTCGTCATTAGGAATACGCAGCACAGGAGAATCAAAAGCAACGCGAGGCGATTTGATTTCATAACGTCCACCCGCTTGGTTCAATTGTTCGAGAGTGAAATCAGTATAGAGAAACGTTGCGCTGTGTACCAGGGACAATGAGAAAATCAAACCGCGGTTAAGCAATAACTGTGAATAACGACAACATTGATACACTTCACTTTGCTCGGTGAATCAGTGCCGCGCATCGTTGCCCATGTGCCTCACTTTTGGCGTTAGCCAAAGGTGTGCCGGTTCAAATACCGCACAGCTTTCGCCTAAGGGCGAAAACTATGGCACACGGAAAACCGCGACATTCCTCGTCACCGGCGGTTAAACGCAAACGGAGCGGCGCAAGGCCGCTCCGGACGGTGGTGGACAATGGTTAGGCGATGACCGCGGCGGCCGCTTCTGCCTCGGCGCGCTTGGCGCTGTAGAAGTTGTTCAGTTTTTCCTGGATCAAGTCGTAAGTCTGGTTGATGCCGCTCATCGTTTTTTCGTCGTTGATGTTCAGCCCTTGCAGCACCTTGAGCGCCTCGTTGAAGCCCTTGTCGATGGCCCGCCCGATGACCTTCTCGTACTTGTCGACCAGTTCGGTTTCGCTCAGGTCCGGGTTCTGTTTGCGAAACAGCGGGTACATCCCGATGACGAAATCGGTGATGAACGTCGCGGTTCCCTCCGGCGTGGGATCGAAAGAGCCGACCTCGACGCCCAGTTCTCCATAGGCTTGGTCGATCGCCGCGTTGAGCCGGTTGATCGTCGTCTGCGAATAGAGCTTGAACGCGAAGTTCTTGTCGCGCCAACTGACGACGTCTTCGATGTCGCGCGTTTGCGGGCGATCGGTTTTGGTTGCCGTTTTGCTTGTTTTGTTGGGTTGGTTGAGTAGCGATTGGATCGAAGGAGTTATTTGATTTACGCCCATTCTGACCCCCAAAAACTCAATTACTCAATAGTGCAATCGGCACTTGTGTCGATTCACTGAATCGATAATTAATGATAGTCATCTTTATTCGCTTTGCCAAGCATAATGGGGAGTCAGGTGCGCCTGTTCAAACGTGAGAAAAAACGGCCGGATACGGCCGAGCGGCGGGAGAATAAACCCCGTCATTTTAAGCGGTTGCTGAAAAACTCGTTCCATCATTACAGCGCGCTGTTTCCGGGACGCCTCAGTTGGCTGTCGAATATTCTATTTCGCTTCCTGTTTCGCGGCGTCACGCTGGAGGATGCGGACCGGCGCGAACTGAAAAAAGCCGCCGAAAAGGGGGCGGTCGTTTACGTCACGCGCAGCCGCAGCCGCCTGGAATACCTGCTGCTGTCGTTCAAACTGCGCGAAGAGGGCCTGCCGTTTCCGCAATTCTGCCATTACCTGTCGGTGTATTTGTGGCAATCGTGGCTGACCTTCGTACGGCGCACGGTGGGCATTGCGGTGAGTTTTTTCGAGCGCCAGGGGTATCCGAACCCGTACCGCAACGGATTCGTGCGGATGCTGCTGGCCGAAAAGGTGCCCACGCTGCTGCCGTTGCACCATTTCCGCGGCCTGCCATGGCGTTTTTCGCGCCAGCGCCTGGATCCGCTGCAGGAGCTCATCCAGATTCGCCGCGACACGAACCGGCCGATCATGATCGTGCCGCTGGTGCTCATTTACGGGCGGCGGCCCGATCGCGACACGCGCTCGGTGCTGGACATGCTGATCGGCCCGGCCGACAACCCGGGTCGCGTACGGCGGATCATTATGTTCGTGCGCAACTTCCGCAGTATTTATCTGAAGGTCGCCGAGGCCGTCGAACTCGACGAACTGGAAGCCACCGCGAGCATGCGCGTGCCGATGATGGCCGACCGGCTGCCGGAAACGGCCTATCACATTCGCCAGGCGTGCCTGGAGCGCATCGAAGCCGAACGCCGCGTGGTGCTGGGCCCGGCGCGCAAAAGCCGCGCGGAAATCATCGAAATGATTCTGCACGATCGCCACTTCGTGTCGGCGCTGCTCAAATACTGCAAGGAGAACGACGAACCGTTTATCGACACGCGCCGCCGCGCCCGTCGCTACCTCGAGGAGATGGTCGCGGAGATCCGGCCGACGGTGATTTCGTTTTTACGTTGGCTGATGGATCGCTTGCTGCTGCGCGTCTATGACAGCATCGAGGTCGACGCAAAGGGGCTGGAAAAGGTGCGGCGCATCGCGCGGCGCATGCCGGTGGTGTTCATGCCCAGCCATAAAAGCCACATCGACTACATTTTGCTCAATTATATTTTGTACAACAATCATATCTCGCTGCCGGTGACCGTCAGCGGCATCAATCTGAACTTCTGGCCGATCGGCAACCTTTTCCGCGGCGCGGGCGCGTTTTACATCCGGCGAAGTTTCCGCGGCAAGCGCATCTACACGCTGTGTTTCGTCAAGTACATCGAGGCGCTGCTGCGCGAAGGGGTGGGGTTGACCTTCTACGTCGAGGGCGGGCGCAGCCGCATCGGCAAACTGCTGCCGCCGAAACTGGGTTTCGTGCAGCATCTGCTCAACGCGTCGATCGGCTCGGGGCGGCGCGAACTGGCCTTCGTGCCGGTGTCGATCGGCTACGAGCGTATCTTCGAGGAACGCTTTTACACCAACGAGGCGGCGGGCAAGCCCAACGAGGGCGAGACGCTGGGAACGATCATCAAGAACCGGCGGATGCTGACCAAGAAGCGCGGGCGCGTGTGGCTGGATTTCGCCGACCCGATTCCGTTGCAGGAGATGCTGTGGGACGCGCAGATCACCACGGTGCCGCGCGACGATGACGGGCGGCGCGATCTGGCGCGGCAGATCGTGCACCGGGCGGCGTACGCGCTCAACGAGCTGCATCCGGTGACGCCCTACGCGGTGGTCGCCGAGGCGCTGCTGGCCGGAACGCGGCGCGGCGTATCGGGAAAGACGGTCGTCGAGCGTTTCCGGCTGCTGACCGATTATCTGCGCGCGCGGCAGGTGAAGCTGCCGGGCTTCGGCTCGCATCCGCGCACGACGGTGTACAACATCCTGCCGGCGATGGTCGCCGAGAAGCTGCTGACGATGGAGGACGTGCCGGAAGAGGACGACGAACCGTTCTATTTCCTCGACGAAAGCAAGCGCCTGGCGCTGACCATCTACGCCAATACGGTCGTGCCGCAGCATCCGTACATCAGCCTGCTGTCGCTGAGCCTGCTGGCGGCAAGCAAAGCCCTGTCGACCGACGAGCTGTTCATCGAGTTCCGCTATCTGCTGCGGCTGCTGGCGCGCGAGTTCGTGCTGGGCCGGACGCCCGAGCGCTCGGACGACGAGGACCGGCGCAACTTCGAGCATGTATTGGATCACTACCGGCAGCGCGGCTGGTTGTCGGAAACCGACGAGGGCCTGGAGCTGTCGCCGCACGGACGCTTCGCCGCCGAAACCTTCGGCGCGGTGATCGCCGGTTATCTGGAAAGCTATCACCTGGCGGCGCGGGCGTTGCTCAAGCGCAAGGCCGAGGTGTTCACGGCCAAGGAGATCATCGACGCGGCGATCAAGAAGGGCACGTGTCTGGTGGCGATCGGCGAGTTGGGGCATCCCGAGGCGGTGCACCAGTTGATGCTGCAAAACGCGATGCGCCTCTACGAGGACCGGGGCATCGTGCGCGCGGAACTGGTGATCGGCGACAAGACTAAAACGGCCGGCCGCAACTATCAGGTGGCCGATTTCGTGCAACTGCGCGACATCGTCGAACGCACGCAGATCTACCTGCCCAAGTGATTTTTCATTAACCCGTTCTCGCCCCGAGACGGTGAGATTCCCCTTCATGCGCCATAGTTATCGCCAACGGCGAAAGCCGTGCAACACCCCCAAACAACGAATGAAACATAGTTCCGGGAATCGTTCCCGGCCATCCCGCATGAGTGAAATTCCGCGTTCGGCATTCGGCGTTAGAAACACCCGCAGCCCGGTTCGTCGTCATCGTCGACGCCATTATCACTTACGACTACCTGGCGGGTATAAAGAAGCACTATATTATCAAGATGATCAATTTTCAGATTTTGGAAAACAATCCCAAGATCAATTCTTTTCAGATCGGAAGAGCACACGTCTGAACTCCAGTCACCGAATACGAT
>CALBTQ010000441.1 GCA_937967875.1 uncultured Pseudomonadota bacterium | reverse complement strand
GCCGCGCGCCCACCGCACGTTGGGCACGTTCCCGGACGGCACGGTGCGCTTGGCGCCCGGGTTGTTCACGCCGCCCGCGGCGGTGGACGAGGTCGCCGATGCGATCGGCGACATCCTGCGGACGCAGCGATGACCTCGCAGGCCTGCGCCCTGACCTTCCTCAGCGTGCACGACGTGATCAAAGCCGAAAAGCTCGTACTGGCCGCCGGGTTGCGCGCGCGGCTGATTCCGGCGCCCAAGCAGATCAGCCCCGAGTGCGGCATGGCTTTACAAATCGACTGCGAGCGGCTATCGAAAATCGTAGAACTTCTCGCATCATTGCAAGCGCGCCGCACGGGCTCGTTCCGCATCGCCGGCGCCGCGTTCGAACCGCTGGAGGGCTGAACATGGGTCGGTTGGTGATGGGCACGGCCGGGCACATCGATCACGGCAAGACGAGCCTGATCCGCCTGCTGACCGGTTACGACTGCGATCGTCTGCCCGAGGAAAAGCAGCGCGGCATCACCATCGAACTGGGGTTCACGCACCTGGATCTAC
Source organism: uncultured Pseudomonadota bacterium (assembly GCA_937967875.1). GTDB lineage: Bacteria > Lernaellota > Lernaellaia > Lernaellales > Lernaellaceae > CALBTQ01. Next base: position 7,359 of record CALBTQ010000441.1, on the reverse strand, counting down.
CGTCGGGAACGACGCTGGGCGTGGTCGACGTGCCCGGGCACGAGCGTTTCGTGCGCACGATGGTCGCGGGCGCGGGCGGCATCGATTTCGTGCTGCTGGTCATCGCGGCGGACGAGGCGGTGATGCCGCAAACGCGCGAACACCTGGCCATCTGCCGCCTGCTGGGCATCCGCAGCGGGCTGGTGGCGCTGACCAAGATCGACATGGTCGACGAGGAAATCCGCGCGCTGGCCGTCGAGGATGTGCGCGGCCTGATCGCCGATACGTTTCTGGCCGAGGCGCCGATCGTGCCGGTCAGCTCGCTCACCGGCGAAGGCAAGGACGAGCTGCTCGCGGCGATCGACGCGATGGCGGCAAGCGTGACGCCGCGCAGCGACAGCGGCATCTTCCGCCTGCCGATCGACCGCGTGTTTACCATGCGCGGCTTCGGCACGGTGGTCACGGGCACGACCATCGCGGGGAAGATCAACGTCGGCGACATGGTCGAGATTCTGCCGGCGGGCCGCACGTGCAAGGTGCGCGGCCTGCAGGTGCACGGCCGGGCCGCCGACACCGCGTTTGCCGGACAGCGCACGGCGATCAATTTGCAGGGCGTGGCGATCGACGAGGTGCAGCGCGGCGAGATGCTGGCGACGCCGGGAATGCTGCTGCCCACGCGGATGCTCGACGTCGAGTTGCATGTCGAAAAAGACGCGCCGCGGCCGGTCAAGCGCCGCAGCCGCGTGCGGCTGCACAGCTTCACGCGCGAGGTGATGGCTTTCGCGGCGCCGCTGAGCGCCGAGCAGATCGAACCGGGCAAACACGGCATGGTGCAACTGCGGCTGGTCGAGCCGGTCATCGCGCTGCCCGGCGACCATTTCGTGCTGCGTTCGTATTCGCCGGTGACGACCGTCGGCGGCGGCACGGTGCTCAACTCGCATCCGCGCAAGCATCGCGCGCCGTTCAAGCGGGCGCTGGAGGATCTGGAAATTCTGTTCGCCGGCGACCTGGTCGAGCGCATGGCCGTGCAGGTGCGCGGCACGGGCCGGCGCGGCATCACGCCCGATCATCTCGCCCCGCTGCTGGGCGTGGCGGGCAAGCCGCTGCGCGAGGCCTATCAGCAACTGCTGAGCCACCGGCGCATCATTCGCGTGGACAAGGATTCGGACCGCGCGGTCGACGCGGAAACGTTGCGCGAGATCATGAACGATATCGTCGCGCTGCTGGAGGCGCATCACCGGGCGCATCCGAGCGCGCCGGGGCTGAGCCGCGCGGAGCTGACCGCGCAGTCGCTCAAGGGTGGCGAGGCGAAGGTGTTTCAGCGGGCGCTGAGCGAGCTGACCGCCGAGGGACGCGTGGCGCTCGAAGGCGGCAACGCGCGACTGGCGAGCCATTCGGTCACCGCCGACGAGGATCTGCAGAAAATGCGCGACGCGATTCAGGCGAGCGTGCGCGCGGCGGGGATGAGCGCGCCGACGCTCAAGGAACTGCAGGACGCGCACGGCGCGGGCAAGCTGCTGGACGAAGCGCTGGCGATGTTGCTGCGCGCGGAGGAAATCGTGCGCATCGGCGGCATCCTGTTTTTCGACGCGGCGACGTTGCGCCGGGCGCAGGACGAGCTGACCGTCTATTTGCAGGAACACGGCGAAATCGACGCACAGGGCTTTAAGGCGTTGTTCGGGCTGTCGCGTAAATGGTCGATTCCGCTGGCCGAGTACTTCGACGGCGTCAAGCTGACGCTGCGCGTGGGCGACAAGCGTGTGCTGCGGCGCAAGGCGTAGCCGCCGCCCTTCCCCCTTTCAGATTTTCGGCGACGGTTAACAGAAATTCCCACACATTCGCATTTCCCGGAATTTGAGAATCGGTGGCAATAGCTGCGCATATGCTCGAAATGATAAACACTTTTGCCCGCACCTTTTCGGCTGGCACGGCGTTTGCTGAATTGGACGGCAATTGGATAGTCAATCGGGTTCGGCAAAAAGGAGTGTTCGATGAAATTTTTGAAAGCAATGTTGTTTGGCCTGCTGATCATGACGATGGCCATATTTTTATCCACCGCATGCGACGGCGACGACGACGATGACGGCGACGGCGGCGACGATTTCAACTGCCAGGAAGCTTACGAACAGACGCTGGCGAACCAGTGCATGGAGTTTGGCACATTCGAGTGGAACGCCTGTTCAGAGGAGGAGGATCTGACCGATCCGGCCTGCTTTCGCGACTGCATCGCGGACCTGACCGACGGCGCGGATCTTTGTTATGACGTCGAAGTTTGCAAAATTCAGTGCAGCGACGACGACGCGACCGGCTGTGAAAACATGTACTACGGGATGAGCAATCAGGAGTGCCTCGAGTACAAGGAATTTTTCAACCTCGCCTGCGACGCCCGCCTGGATGCCACGGAGCGCGCCTGCGCGAGTTTCTGTTACGAGAACGAGGAGGGATGCGAGGCTTTCGCCGCCTGCCTGGAAAGCTGCTGAGCGGCGATGAACCCAACCCCCTACGAAGGGGTTTACATAAATTAAGGGCTCCGGCGAAATTCGTCGAAGCCCTTTTTTTTTCGAGTCGGTTACTTCTTTTTCGGCTTGGCCGCCTGCTTTTCGGCCTCCGGTTGCTGCGCGGAAATGGCCGCATGGCGCGAAGCGTCGACGGCCTGACGCGCCGTGGTAAAGGCCGATTGCAACTCGTCGACGGTCGCCGAATCCAGCGGCAGCGCGGGCACGGTGAAATCGAGGTCGAGCCAATTGAGCAGCTTGGCGGTCGGAATGCCGCGTTTGTCCCAGCCGCGCATTTTGTAATACTTGGGCAGCAGCTTATCGAGCGGCACCTTGGTCTCGGGCCGGCCGGGAATCTGATCTTCGTTGGTCAGGCGCTTGGGCAGCGTATCTTCAACCAGGCCCTCGCGCACGTTGATCATCTTTTCCAGCGTGTAGATGCGCGTGCCGGCCTTGAAGAAATCGCCGGCTTTGTAGCGCATGCCGGTGCACAGCTCCAACGCCTTGGAGTGGTGAATGACCGGCAGGTGGAAGGGCAACATGCCGGCGGGCAGACGGAACATCGCGCCGGTCAGCGGGCCGGAAATGCGCAGGGTTTTGTCGACGATCTTGGCCAATCCGCTTTTCGGATCGAGCTTGCCGGCGAAGCCGGGGATGACGCCGTAGGTGGTGAAAATGCAATAGCCCGCGGCGGACACGGCGTCGAACATGTTCTGCTGGAAGACGGTCAGGCCCGGTTTGCCGTCGAGCTTGAGCGGATCGATGTTCACCGGCCCGAGGTTTTCGAAGTACATCATGAAGCCGGAGTTGAGGTGGCAGCCGCCGCGGTTGGAGGTGGCGTAGCCCAGGCCGTGGCCCACCGAGCGGCGCGGCTCGTAAGCGGCCAGTTCCAGCCCCTTGCAATGAATGGCGAAATCGCTGCCGCCGAATTTTTCCGCCAGGCGCATGACGCCCTCGGCCAGATCGTCGCCCAGGCCGCGACGATACGCGATGTCCTGGATGAGAGCGGCCAGTTTGTCGGTTTTGCCCCACTTGAGATCGGATTTGAGCAGGCCCTTTTCCGTCAACTCCATGGCGAAGCCGATGACGCCGCCGGTGCTGATGGTGTCGATGCCCAGCTTGTCCATCAGGTAGTTCCACTCGCAGATCGACCAGAGGTCTTTGTTGTCGATATTGGAGCCGAACATGGCGACGGTTTCGTATTCGGGTCCTTTGAGGTTTTTGCCTTCGATTTCGACGACGCGGGCGCAGCGGATCGGGCAGGACATGCAGCCGTCGTTTTTCACCAGGTACTTCTCGGCCAATACCTGGCCGGTGATGTCCGCGAAATTTTCGTAGCTGCCGGCGCTGTAATTTTTCGTCGGCAGCACGCCGCGTTCGTTGCAGCGGCCCAGGTGACCGCTGGTGCCGAATTCGGGCAGTTCCTTGCCGGTGACCGGATGGTCTTTGAGGTATTTGATCCAGGACTTGTTGAACTCTTTGTATTCCTCGTTGGTGACCGGGATTTTCTTTTTGCCGTTGGCGACGACGGCCTTGACGTTTTTGCTGCCCATGACCGCGCCGGCGCCGCCGCGGCCGGTGGCGCGTTCGCCGCTCATGATGCAGGCAAAGCGCACCATGTTTTCGCCGCCGGGACCGATAACCAACCGCCCGGCCGCCTTGCCGTGGCGTTTGACCATCTCTTCCTGCACAGCCTCGGTATCCAGGCCCCACAGGTCGTCGGCATCGTGAATTTTCGCGCCCTCTTCGTTGATTTCGATATAGACGGGCTTGGGCGCTTTGCCGGCCAGAACGATCAGATCGTAGCCGGCGCGTTTAAGCTGAATGCCGAAGGAGCCGCCGGAGTTCGAGGCGAGGATTCCGCCGGTCAGCGGACCTTTGCAGGAGACGTTGAAGCGGCTGGTGCACGGACCGCCGGTGCCGGTCATCGGCGAGGTGCTGACGACAAGCAGATTTTTCTCGCCCAACGGATCAATGCCGGGCTCGAGATGATCCCACAGGATTTTCGCGGCGATGCCTTTATTGCCGATGAACAGGTAACGATCGCGGTCGGAGATCTCAAAGGGTTTCGCTTCGCCTTTGGTCAAATCGATCCAGAGCGCTTCGCCCATATAACCGCTGTAGGTGGTCGCCATTGTTTCTCCTTTGCCGGCCTCACATGCAATGTCTCAGGATGAGCGACGGCTTTGCTATCCGTCCATTTGTGCGGGCGATCAAGCGAATCCGCTGGAAAAACCGGATTCACGCAGTTTTCACAACGCCCCCATCCGACTCGACTTCACGGTCGATCGCGCTTTTCGCGCAACACGACTGCCGAGTCGACTTTTTACCCTGTATAAAACCCCATTTAAGGTACAGCGAGAAAGCCTGGGATGTCAACGGAGTCTCCCGGCGAACATTATGTTTATTTCGATATAAAGTAGTGGAATCTAATGGAAAATGCGGCCGTCGAAGCGGACGAAAACGAGGGGGTGCGTCCGTTATTGACGATTTTCAGGATCGGCGCTTTTGTTGTCGTCGACGGCAAAGACGCCAAGTTCTTTTTCGGCGAGGGCGTTCGTGGGATTGTTTTCGAGCGCTTTATGCAAAAACATGCGCGACATGTCGCTTTTGCCCTCATCGCGATAGATGAGGGCCAAGTAGACCATCGCTTGATCGTTGCCCTCGTCTAGGCTGATGGCGTCTTTCAGCATCTGTTTGCTGGCGAAGCTCACGTGATCGTTTTCCCGCCCGAAGAGACCGTAGGCCGACCAGGCCAACAAGGTCATGGCTGTGCTGCTGTTCGGATTTAGTTGCAGCGCCCTTTCGGCCTCACGACGCGATTCGGTGTAATCACCCTGTTCGCACAGGGTCTGCGCCCGGTCGATCGCCTGGTGGTATTCGTCGGCGTTCCAGGAATGGAACGCGCCCTCGCCGCCGTCGTCGCCGTCCTGACGCTCCAGCAGCGGCCGCGGCGGCTCGGGTTTATCGGGCGGCGGAGTATCTTCGGGCTCATCGGGCGCGGCGGCGACAGCCAACAGTTTCGGCGACAAAAACACGGCGCCGCGGACGGTCACCAGGAAAAAGGCCATGCGTAAATAACTATCGTAATCGGCGCCGGCTTCGGCCGCGATTTCATCCAACGAGAGGCCGTCGAGGTTCAAAGCCATTTCCTGTTGCTTGCCGTTGAGTTCATAGCGGCGGACAATTTTGACGAAATCCTCGCCGATTTTCAGCGGCGCGCTCAACCGGCGCCGTCGCCGGAAGATGGCGGCCAACTCCTCGGAAAGGGCCGAGGAAAGGATGCCGCCCTTGAGGAAATCGGCCACCGAGGCGATCGGCGCGGTGTTTTCGGGTATGGCGGAAAATCGGGGCGTGAATTCGAAAGCGGCGCCGTGCCATTGCGGCCGCCAGAGGCGCAACAATTTGTGCAGTTGCATCTGCCGGATCGCTTCGGCCAATTTTTCGGGCGCGATCAGCTTCATCGACAGCAGCACATCTTCGGGTCGCCGGTGGGAATTGAGCGCCTGGTAATCGGCGATCTGCCGCTCGCGTTCGGTGATGGCGTTAAGCTGTACCAGAAAATCCATCAGCGAATCGGTCATACCGTCCTTGGCTTCCACGGCAAACAACAGGCCGCGGCGCACTTCGGCGGTCAGCCGGCGGCGGTCGCGCAGGGCGATGAGGCGGCCCGAGCCTTGATGCGCCACGATGTTGGCGCACAGGCGACCGAGGGCCACATGCCCAATCAAGCCTTTGCGCCAGGACTTACGCTTGCTCGGCGACTCTTCCTCGCTGAGCGAGCCGGCCATGCGATCGGAGATGGACATCGGGCGGCGGTCGGCGCTTTGCAGCCAGCGATCGATCGTGTGCAAAAACCGCGGACGATCGATGGGCAGCTCGATGAAATCGTCGGCCGGGATGCGCATGTCGGCGCGCTCGAGATCCTCGTCTGTGGGCGGGGCTTCGGTCAACAACAGAAAGGGAATGGCGGCCAGGGTGTCGAAGCTCTTAAACAACCGCGCCAGCTCCATGCCGGTCAACGTCGCGTGGTTCATCTGGCTGAGCACCACGTCGGGCTGAAACGAACGGGCGACCTGCGGGGCTTGCTTTTCTTCACGGCACACTTCGGTTTGAAAGCCGATTTCCGCGAGGAAAGAGACCAACGCGACGATCAACGATTCGCGGTTGCTGATCAGTAGGATCCTGCCGTTCATATAATTTTCCGGATTCAATTGGACGCGGAAATATAGCATTAATTTCTTTGAATCGAAAAGGGCAAAACGGGGGTCGTCACCAACAAATAAATTGGAGTCTTTTAACAGGCGAGTTATTTGATTTCAGAAAAGGATTGTCGCAATTTCCATTCAGCATTCTAGTAATATTTTTCAATAGAAGTTTATTTTATACACAACTAAGCTCCCGTTTCTTCCCGAATTTTTCAAGAATTGAGAATCAGTAGGTTTCGGGCTGGATGTACCAGACGCCGTCGACGCGCTTCCAGCGCTGCACCTCGTGGATCTTATGCAGGAAAAACCAATAGATGCGGCCGCGAATGGTGATTTCCACGCGGGCGATCACGCCGTTGGGCTCGATGGCGATTTCGCCGATTTCGAAATCGTAGACGTATTCGCGGGCGAAATGTTTTTCGCGGAACAGGCTGGCGTAAATGGCGATGAAGTCCGAGAGGTCTTTTTCCGATTCGAAGTACTCGGCGATGCGTTTCTTGGTGATGTGGGTGGTCAGCTTGGCTTTGATCAGGCTCGACCACAGGCCGGTGACGCGAGCGTTGAGGGCGGTGACGTCGTCGGCGACCTCGTCGGCGGGAATGCCTTCGATGTCGAGCTGGTCCAGGCGCAAAGATCGGAAGAGCACACGTCTGAACTCCAGTCACCGAATACGATCT
>CALBTQ010000440.1 GCA_937967875.1 uncultured Pseudomonadota bacterium | reverse complement strand
CCACCGAGATCTACACTCTTTCCCTACACGACGCTCTTCCGATCTGCCCGCGACACCAAGGTCTTCTCGATCTATGAAGGCACCAACGCCATCCAGTCGCTCGACCTGGTCATGCGCAAGATCCTCATGAACCCCGAGATGTACAACTATTCTCAGCTTCGGGAATGGATGAACGGCACGATCGCCAAGGCCAAAGGCGTTGTGGACGACAAGTATGTCAACCCGGTCATTGAAGGTCTGGCCAAATTCGACGAAGTGATCGAGATGATGAAGAAGCAGATGGGCGAAATGAAAATTCTTCTGCTGCTCAATAACGCAACCCCCTTCCAGCAGGCCATGTATCCGCTGATTCTGGCGTGGCTGCATCTGTGGAGCCTCACGATCACCACGCCCAAAGCCAAGGCGCTTGTGGGCGATGCCAAAGGGGCGGATCGCGCGAAAATTATCGCTGAAAACGCGGAAGCCGCCTATTACAGCGGCCGCGTGCTCTCCTCGCAGTTTTACATCGGCGCGGAATTCCCGAAATTCTTCGGACGCATCGCAGCCATTGTGAACAATGAAGGCGCGGCGCTGAAAGTGGAATCGGACAATTTTACGGGAGCGTTGAAGGAATAGGTTCAAGGACCAAGGACCAAGGACCAAGGACCAAGGACCAAGGTTCAAGGTATTGCTTCATTCGTGCAATTTCGGGGCGGTGAGGTTCCGAGAATCTTTCCGCCCCGGGTTGTATCATTCCATCGAGGAGACCCCATGAGAACCAAGCAGGACTATATCAACGGCCTGTCGAAGATGAAGCGCAATATTTATTTCGACGGACAGCTGATCGACCGGACCGACGAGTTGCAGATGGATTGCTTAAATACCATCGGTTTGACCTATGATGAGGCGCAGAGACCGGAAAATCAGGAACTCATGACGGCGATTTCCCATCTGACCGGAGAACGCATCAACCGGTTTACGCATATCCACCAGAACACGGACGATTTGCACAAAAAGCAGGATATGACACGAATGCTGTGCCAGAAGGTCGGCGGTTGCATTCAGCGCTGTATGGGGATCGACGCGTCCAACGCGGTTTACAATGTTTCCTACGAGGCGGATAAACTCAAGCCCGGCCAGACCAACTACCACGAGAATTTCAAGAAGTGGCTTTTGCAGTTTCAGAAAGAAGACCAGGTGGCCTGCTGCGCCCAGACGGATGTGAAAGGCGATCGCCTGCTGCGGCCCGCCGAACAGCCCAATCCCGGCTCCTACGTGCACATCAAGGAACGCCTAAAAGACGGCATCGTGGTGGAAGGTTGCAAGGTGCATATTTCCGAAGCGTCGGTTGCCGATGAAGTGCTGGTGGTTCCCACCCGCGCGCTGCGCAAAGAGGACCGCGACTGGGCGGTGGCTTTCGCCGTGCCCGGAGACTGGGACGGCCTCAAGCAGGTGGTGACCATCCATAATCTGCGGCCCCGCGAACACTTCAAGCGCGGCGTCACACAGGGCGCGACAGATTCGTATATGATATTTGAAAACTGCTTTGTTCCCTGGGAACGCGTCTTTTTAGCCGGCGAACATCTGCTGGGCGGGGCGCTCGCGCTTTTGTTCGCCCTTTTCCACCGCCATTCCTATTCCGGATGCAAGCCGGCGATCGGGGACATAATCCTCGGCGTGGCGGCGCTCGCCGCGGAAGCCAACAACGTTCACAAGGCGGAGCACGTCCGCGCGAAACTGGCCGAACTCATCATGGTGACGGAACTGGGCTACGCGGCTGGCTACACGGCATCGGATTTGGGCAAGCCCGAGCTCTATATTCCCGGCTACGGTTTTGTTCCGTTTGGTCCCGGCTCGTACATTCCGCATTCCATTTACTGCAATGTGGGGCGCTGTCTCACCGGAGAAGCGGTCTGGCGCGAGGCCGAAATGATCTGCGACATCGCAGGCGGTGTTCCAGCGACCTTTCCGCACGAAAAGGATTTCGTCAATCCGGAAACCGGCGAACTGCTTTTGAAATACACCAAGCGCAGTCCCCATATGTCGGCGGAAGACCAGGCCCAGCTGTGGCGTCTGATCGGCGACAGCCTGTGTTCGGCATCGGGCGGCATCGCTAAAGTGGGCGGCTATCACGGAGGCGGTTCGCCGATCATGGAGCAGATTGCGATCACCACCCAATACGATATTGAATCGCGCAAAAAGCTCGTCAAGTATATTGCCGGCATGAGCGGCGGAGACCGAGAGGCGTTAAGCCGGGCTTATCCGGTAAAAAAATGACAAGGGGGGAATTCATCGGCTGAGGACAAAAAGGGATCAACTTAACCCATCTTAATGAAGGAGGTTCCAACGTATGACGGCAAGACCCTGGCAGAAGTTTTACGATTACTATGTTCCTCAAACGATCCGCTATCCCCGGCATCCGGTCCAGAGAATCTTTTCGACGACGGCCGGCACGTTTCCCAACAAAGTCTGTACCAATTTTTACGGCTCCGAGCTGACCTACTGGCAGGTGCGCGAACAGGTGCTTCGGTTGGCCAACGCTCTGGCTGCCAAAGGGGTGAAAAAGGTCGACCGGGTGGGCATTCAATTGCCGAACTGTCCTCAATTCATTGTGGATTATCTGGCGGTCATGCATCTGGGTGGCCACGTGGTGAATCTCAATCCCATATAAACCGCGGCCGAGTTGCCCTTCATCCTTGATCACACAACGCTCACTCCGCTCATCACCGTCGTCATGT
>CALBTQ010000439.1 GCA_937967875.1 uncultured Pseudomonadota bacterium | reverse complement strand
AGGTAAACCACGCGCCGCAACATCCCGGCGCTGTCAAAGTTGTCCGCCGTGATGCCGCCGTAATTGAGCGGATCGATAATCGTGATTTGGTGGTGCACCCGGTTCAAGCCGCCAACGTGGACCCAACTCCAAAATCGCCCGCCGCTTTCATCGATAACCGTGACACTGCTGTGATGTTCGCCCGGAAGCAACCACGCCTTTGCGTCGCGTAGGACGCGGTTGGATTCCTCGATATAGTTGAGGCGGCTATTGGTCGTCGGGCTTGAACCGAAGTTCTGCGTCACGGCCCATATTTCAGCGTATCGCCAACAACGCCGAGGCGTCGTCCGCTTCCGTCTCCCATCTTAACTCTGCATGCCGAAGCTCTCCCTTGTTTCCATCACGGGAATGAACGTATATTGAAGCCTCCGCGTGACTTTTTACCGGAGTGATTGATGGACGAATCGAAACTCCATGTGCGTATCAAGGTGTGGATCGCCGACGACGGCGGCAACGTCGTGTTCGGTTCCGGGCGCATGCGCTTGCTCGAAGCCATCGACCGCACCGGCTCGATTCTACAGGCGTCCGAAGAGCTGGGCATGAGCTATCGCAGCGCCTGGGGCCGCTTGAAAGTCTCCGAGGATCGTCTCGGCGAAGCCCTGGTCGAAAAGGTGCCCGGCGGCGGACGACGGGGCGGCTCGCGTTTGACGCCCAAGGGAAAACAATTGCTGGACAAGTATCACCAATTGATCGCGCAAGTAACGCAATCGTCGGAAGCCACGTTCGGGCGTTTGTTCCTCTTGGACGAATAAAACGACTGTCGCACCCCGCCGCAACCACGAGGGAAAATCATGACCGCCAGCGGCTCTTCCATCCTGCTCATCGACGGCTCCGGCTATATCTTCCGCGCCTTCTTCGCGCTGCCGCATCTGTCCGCGCCCGACGGCACGCCGACCAATGCGGTCTACGGCGTGGCGACCATGCTCGATAAAACGCTGCGCGAACTGCAACCGAGCGCCGTCGCCGTCTGTTTCGACCGGCCGGAGAAAACCTTCCGTCACGAGCGCTACCCGGCCTACAAGGCCAATCGTCCCGCACCGCCCGAGGCACTGGTGCCGCAGTTCGAGTTGATCCACCGCCTCGTCGAATTGCGCGGCCTGCCATTGCTGGCCCTGCCCGGCTATGAGGCCGACGACATCATCGGCACCATCGCCCGCCGGGCCGTCGACGCGGGCGACGAGGTCGTCGTCGTCACCAGCGACAAGGATCTCATGCAGCTCGTTTCGCCCCATGTGCGCCTGTACGATCCGATGAAAGACGAGTGGATCGACGCCGCGAAGGTGCGCGAGCGTTTCGGCGTCGGGCCCGAGCAGGTCGTCGAGGTGCTCGCTCTGGCCGGCGACTCCTCCGACAACATTCCCGGCATTCCCGGCGTCGGCGAAAAAACCGCCGTCAAGCTGCTCGGCGAATTCGGCACGTTCGACAACGTGTTGGCGCAAACCGAAGCCATCAAAGGCAAGCTTGGCGAGAAGGTCCGCGACAACGTCGAGCTGGCGCGCCTGAGCCTCGAACTGGTGACCATCAATTGCGACGTGCCGCTCGATCGCGATTGGCGCGAGCTGCATCCGGTCGAGCCCGATCACGAACAACTGCGCGCCTTCTATCAAAAATTGGGCTTCACCAAACTCATCACCGAACTCGCGCCCCGTACGACCGTCAGCCGCGACAACTACCGCACCATCCTGCGCGATCGCGAACTGCTCGATCTGGTCGAGCGCCTGCGCGCTTCGACCGGCTTCGCCTTCGACACCGAAACCGACTCCACGCAGCCGATGCAGGCCCGGCTGGTCGGCATGAGTTTCTGCTGCGCCGACGACGCCGCCGTCTATCTGCCGCTGGCGCACCGCTATCTGGGCGCGCCCGAACAGATCGCCCAGGCGCGCGCGTTGGCCATGCTCAAGCCGGTGCTGGAGGATCCGAAAATTCCCAAATGGGGCCAGAACGCCAAGTACGATCTGACCGTCATGTCCCGTCACGGCGTTCAGGTGCGCGGGTTGGTCGGCGACACGATGATCGCCGATTACCTGCTCAATCCCGGTTTCGGCGGACACTCGCTGGACGCCATGGCCACGCAGCACCTCGGGCACACGACGATCAAGTTCGGCGAGGTCGTCGGCGGCAAGACCGGCCGCCGGACCTTCATCGACGTGCCGCTCGACGAAGCCACCGCCTACGCCGCCGAGGACGCGCACATCACCTGGCTGCTGGCCCACCGCCTCGAAGAGGAACTGCGCGCCGACGAGCGCATGTGGTCGCTGTACCGCGATCTTGAACTGCCGCTGATCGACGTACTCGGCGCGATGGAGCGCGCCGGCGTCTCGATCGACGTCGCTTTCTTCGCCGAGCTCGCCGACGAGCTCGACGCCAAGATCAACGCCCTGATCTACGAAATTCACGAGTTGGCCGGCGAGCCGTTCAACCTCAACAGCCCACAGCAGATCGCCCATATTCTGTTCGAAAAGCTGGGCATCAAGCCGTTGCGCAAGACCAAAACCGGTTTCTCCACCGACGCCGCCGTGCTCGAAGCGCTCGCCGAACAGGGCCACGCCGTGCCGGTCAAGATGCTCGAATACCGCACGCTGGCCAAAATCAAAGGCACCTACGTCGATGCGCTGCCCCGGCTGATCAATCCGGAAACGGGCCGCATCCACACCAGCTTCAACCAGACCGTCGCCGCCACCGGCCGCCTGTCCAGCAGCGAGCCGAACTTGCAGAACATCCCCATTCGCACGCCCGAAGGTCGCCGCATCCGCCGCGGCTTCGTGCCCGCGTCGGGCAAGCTGCTGCTTTCGGCCGACTACAGCCAGATCGAACTGCGCCTCGCCGCGCACCTGTCCGGCGACCCGACAATGATCGACGCCTTCCACTCCGGCGAAGATTTCCACACGCGCACCGCCGCCGAAATCATGGGCGTGTTCCCCAACCTCGTCACGCCCGAGATGCGCTCGGCGGCCAAGACGGTCAACTTCGGCGTGCTCTACGGCATGAGCGCCTTCCGTCTCGGCCGCGACCTGGGCATCGGCACGAAAAAGGCGCAGGAGTTCATCGACCGCTACTTCGGCCGCTTCGCCGTGTTGCACCAGTGGCTTGATGACGTGCTCGTGCAAGCGCGCGAGACCGGCTACGTCGCCACGATTCTCGGTCGTCGACGCTATCTGCCCGACCTCAACAGCAACGATCAGAACGTGCGCGGGGCCGCCGAACGCGCCGCGATCAACACGCCCGTGCAGGGCAGCGCCGCCGATCTGATCAAGCTGGCGATGCTCCGCCTGCACCGGCGGATCGTCGACGAACGCCTGCCCATGACCATGGTCTTGCAGGTGCACGACGAACTGGTCTTCGAGGTCGAGCGTCAGGCCGTCGACAAGTGCACCGCGATCGTCAAACAGGACATGGAATCGATCATGTCCCTGGCCGTGCCGCTGCTGGTGGAAACCGGCGTCGGCGACAGCTGGATGGAGGCGCATTGATGGAACAGCATCCCTATCGGCGCGAACGCTCCTCGTTTCCCTGGATGAAATTGCTCATGATGGTCGGCGCGTTGGCCATCGTGGTCTGGTTCATCATTCAGCTCAACCGCGTCGCCGGCGATTTGATCGTCGATGACGCCATACCGGCCGCCGTCACGCCCGCCGCGCCCACGCCCGAGGGCATCGAAATCGACCTCGCGCCCGACGTCACGCCCGTGCCGGCCGACGACCCGCCCGAATCAGACGAGGTCACGCCGCCGCCCTTGCCCGACGGCGGCGCCCTGCCCGATAACGAAATGACCCGCCTGCTCATGGACCGCATCAAAAACACCGTCAGCCACGTCTATGACGGCGACACGGTGATGATGGCCGACGGACGCCGCGTGCGTTACCTCGGCATCGACACCCCCGAAACCGGCGAGCCCTATTTTGATGAAGCGACGAACTTCAACAAACAGCTCGTGCAAATGCAGCCGGTCATTCTCGAGGTCTGCAAAAAGAAACCGCAGGATCAATACGGCCGCACGCTCGCGCGGGTGATCGTCAACGGCGAGGCCGCCGAGGAAACGCTGCTGGTCATGGGCTTGGGCGAAGTGTTTCACGATCCCGAGTGCATCGCCGACTGTCGCAAAAACTGGAACCTGCTGCTGACCGCCTTCCGCAACAAACGCGGCATGTTCGCCAATGCCGACACCCAGCCCGTGCCGGCCGTCGTCGCCGATCGCCTGCTGGATCACTACGGCATCGTCGAGGGCGTGGTCGACAACGTGAAGGAATCGACCAACGCCTATCACCTCAACTTCGGCAGCGACTGGACGACCGATTTCTCCGCCACCATCCTGCGCCGCGACGTCGATCAATTCCTGCGCGACAAGATGGCGCCGCATCAGTTGGTCGGACTGAAATTGCAGGTCTTCGGCAAAGTCACCGCCAACTACGGCCCGCGCATTTTCCTCAACTGCCCCACGCAGGTGCTCTCCGTTTCCGCCCCCTGAGGGAACCGTTTCCCGCCGCCCGTTGTCGGGACATGACAAATGGTCCGTGAACAACTTATATTATTAATGGACGAACGAAGGGATCCAATCATGATGCGACGGATGATCGTTTTACCGCTTGCCCTGTTGCTCGCCGCTTTGGCGATCGGCTGCTCGTCGCAGTTTCAGACTTACTACCCGTTGCACGTCAGCAACCAATGGACCTACAAGGTCACCGATTACTACGACCGCGTCACCGAAAACACCGAGCGCATCATCAAACGCACCAACGACTCCTATCATTTCAACAATTCGGAAGTGATTCTGTACCTGCCCGGCCAGGGAATGGTCAACAAACAGGGCGTGATGTTCCTGCGCGAGCCGATCGAACTGGGCAAGAAATGGGTCGAGAGCCAGATGACCTTCGAGATCACCGGTTTGAACAAGGAAGTCACTGTCCCGGCCGGCGCCTTCAACGAAACACTGGAAACCACCTGGATCAGTAAATTCCCCGGCGACGCGGTCATCAAACCCGGCGTGATGCCCACCCTCGATCCGGGTCCCAATCCCCGCATTTTCATTTACGTGGTCACCTACGCCAAACGCGTGGGGAAAATCAAGGAAGAGTACTATGTTATTCAACCTGACGGCACGAAAACCCGTGAAGTTTTGGCCGAACTGACCGCTTTTTCCCTCAAATAGCTTCGATTTGCTTTTTTCCGGCATGAGTTTTAATTGTTTAAAAGCATTCGGCCGGTGAGACTATGTTTATTCGACAATATCCATTGCTTGGGAATATTTTCCGCTTGACACCCTTTGGGGACGTGTTTAGCCTGATAGTTGGGCTTCGGGGGCAGCCTCGAAGCCCGTTTGTGTATTTTAGGGTTGGGAGATGACCCAACCTTTTGAGGGGTAAGCAAATTGCCTTTCCTGTCTGTTTCCATCCAAGTTTTCGATCTTCGGATCGCATGCTGTATGAACTTGTTAACCAACAAGTGAAGGGAGTAAGAACATGAAGAATAGGTGGCTATTGCTTTCTGTCATGATGCTGCTGGTCCTGGGCTTGATGACGGCCTGCGGCGGCGGCGATGACGACGACGATGACGACGGCGCTCCGGCCGACGACGACACCAGTGACGACGACGACACTGGCGACGACGACACCGGCGACGACGACACCGGCGACGACGACACCGGTGACGACGATACCGGCGACGACGACACCGGCGACGACGACACCAGCGATACCGAGTACACCGCGCCCGATTGGTTCTGCGAACTGCCCGACCCCGAAAGCATCGGCGATGGCCTGGCGATCGGTGGCGGCGCGATCAGCGACACCATCACCGTCTACGCCTTTGACGACTCCGACTGCTCCGCGGTGGAAGGCGCGACCGTGATTCACGGCGGCAACACCTACACCACCGATGCCAACGGCAAAGCGACCGTGACCGTGACCAAGGCCAACGAACTGGTCACCGTCTACAAAGCCGGCTTCTGGACCTGGGCGTATCAGGCCGACGCGGCCGTGATGTACTTCCGCCTCCGTCCGGATTCCTACGGCTACAGCTACTCCGATTCCGGCGCCGGCGACTTCACCTCCGGCGGCACCGCTCTGGGCCTGGAAAACCCCGATGTTTCCGGCCTCAACCTGGATCCGCTGCTGAACGCCCCGATCTATCTGGGCATCGCGATTCCGGGCCTGGCTCGTTCGACCGTTCTGTCCGCCGACTTTGACGGCCTGATCGCCGAAGACACCTTCTCGCTCGATTACGGCTACAACGTGATCGGTCTGGGCGGCGAAACCGGCTCGATCGACCTGCCCGCGAGCATCTACTTCCCCGAACTGAGCGTTGACATCAACCTGATCGGCCTGGCTTCGGCCACCGCCGGCGGCGCCAACGAACAGTACAAAGTGCCGGTCATGGCCGGCGCCGACAACCCGATCGAAGGCGCGGTGCTCAGCATCACCGCCGGTGAAGCCATCAGCTCCGCGCTGATCATCCAGCTCATCACCGACCTGATCGGCGGCAACCCGATCGATCCGATCGAGTTGATCCTCGACAACATCGAAGACGTCCTCAACAACGCCCTGGCGTTTGAGTATGCCGGCGCCGAACCCACCTGGGACGGCACGGGCGCTCCGGACATCGCCATGTCCGAAATCACCGCCAAGAGCGCGGTCAACCTGAGCATCACCGGTGCGGACCCCAGCTATGACTACCTCGGCATGCTCGCCGCGGAAGTTCCCAACCGCGCCCTGATCCCGATGGGCATCAAGTTGGCGACCAGCAACGCCGCGTCCATCCCGGCCGGCGACGTGCCCGATGCCGACTACATCCTGCTCGTGGCCAAAACCGACGCCCTGGCGTCCGGCCTCGAGAGCCTGAACCTCGGCTTCGCCCTGACCTTCGCCGAAGACCTCAGCGAATGGTCCGGCGGCGCCACGGTTGCCGACAGCGACTTCCTGCCGCTGTTTGACGCCAGCACCGGCTACAACACCACCACCGGTGAAGTGTCCTGGGCGCTGGAATCCAAGGGTGACATGGACATCGTCCTGGTCATCTACGCTCCGAAAGTCGGCCCGGTTGTCCTGGCCGTGGTCAACGGCGAAGAAGATTCCTTCCAGCCGCCGGTCACCGAGCTGGGCATCACCCCGAGCGCGGATGACCTCGTGGTCATCGCCGGTATCGACCTGCCCGACGGCGTCGATCCCAACGAGTTCAACCCGACCCAGTTGCTGGCTTATGACAGCATGGCGATCAACCTCTGGACGAACTACGACATCGCCAGCTTGATCCCGACCTTCTAAGCGCAACAACGCTTGATTTCGCAAGCCCGGCATCCTCTGGATGCCGGGCTTTTTTCATGATTTCAACAAGTTAACCCCCTCTTCCCTCCGGCCTCACTTGCTTATACAATTTGCCGTCTTATTTTGTCTGGACGAAAGGAAGACAAACGATGCCTCGCCCCTTGCTGACCGCGATTTTCTTTCTCGTTGCGCTCCTGACCGCGACGGGCGCTTTCGCCTTTGAATTGGACATCCATGCCAACGCCCCGATCGTCGCCGGACGCGCTTTGGTCGTGCTGCAGCCCGACGCTCGCCCCGCCGATTTCCAACGCGAAATTTCGGCCGCGGGCATGACCGTCGCCCATGTCTCCGATATCCGCGGCCGCCGCACGATGCCCACGCGCTGGCTGGCGCAAGCCCGCCGCGACGCCGCTGCGGAAACCTACGTCCTGGTTCAATTCGACCCCAAGCGTTCCTATGATGAAATGGCCGAACGCCTGCGCGCGTCCCAGGCCGTGGCCGCCGTCTGGCCCGATCACGTGCGATCGTTGGCCTTCGCGCCCAACGACCCGCTCTACAACGGCGGACAGTTGAACCTGCGTCAAATCGGCCTGGAGAAGGTCTGGAACCGCACGCGGGGCGACGGCGTGATCGTCGCCGTGCTCGATACCGGCTATTTGCTCGACGGCCTCACCGACGGCGCCGAGAACGTGCTCGACGGTTGGGATTTCGGCGAACGCGATGACGATCCCGACGATACCGAAGGCCACGGCACGCACGTGGCCAACATCATCGCCGAACGCACCGACAACGGCGTCGGCGCAGCCGGCGCAGCGCCCGACGTCAAACTGTTGCCGGTCAAGGTCTTCCCCGATCACTCCGGCGGCGCGGCCGAAAGCGACATCATCGACGGCATCTACTTCGCCGTGGAAGAAGGTGCGCAGGTGATCAACATGAGCCTGGGCGGTCCCGGATACAACGGGCTGTGCGATCAGGCCGTCACCTACGCCACTGATCACAACGTCGTCGTGGTCGTCGCCTCGGGCAACGAATCGCTCTCCGAAGTTTCCTATCCCGCCGGCTACGACGATTCGATCGCCGTCGGCAGTTGCGACAAGCATCAACTCGGCGAATTGCCCACGCGCAGCGATTATTCCAATTACGGCGAAGCCCTCGACCTGGTCGCGCCCGGCGAGGAAATCCTCGGCGAGACGATCGGCAACGGCGGCGTCGGCTTCTATTACGCCTGGGGCACCAGCGTGGCCTCGCCGCACGTCGCGGCGGGCGCGGCGCTGATGATCGCCTCCAATCCCGAAGTGACCGACGCGCGCACGATCAAACAGGCGATGGAAGAAACCGCCACGCGCAAGCCCGGCGCCGATTGGGACGTCGAAGTCGGCTGGGGCGAGATCAACGTGCGCGCCGCGGTGGAGAACTTCGCCGGCGCCATTCCCAACGAATCGCCCACCGCGTTGATCGTCGCAGACAAGGACGAGGGCAAGGCCCCGCTGACGGTCTCTTTCACCGCCTCGGGCAGCGACCCGGACGGCAATATCGACCGCTACCTGTGGTCGTTCTCCAACGGCGACACGTCCAACCTGGCCGCGTTCTCCTACACCTTCGACGAGCCGGGCGAATACTCGGTGATGCTCTCGGCGATCGACGAGGAAGGCGCGTCGGGCTCCGACCAGATGGTCATCACCGTGCGCTCCGCCGACAAGGAAGAGGGGAAGGACGAGGACGAAGGCTTCTGCGCCATGGGCCAGACCGGCGGCGACGGTGCGATCGCGCTCATGTTGCTGTCAATGGCGCTGTTTACTCTTGCTTGGCGGCGGGCAGGAAAAGCGGATCGCGCCTGATTCCCAGTTTGTGCAACCAGTACTGCGCGATCACCTTCAAATTGGCCAATCCGTATTCCGTGCTGCGCTTGAGGTTGATGCTCGACGCTTCGGGCATGTAGCGCACCGGCACCGGAATCTCCGCAATCTTGAAGTTAAAATAAATCGCCTGCGCCAGAAATTGCGCGTCGAAGGCGAAATCGTCGCTATTGTTCTGCCACGGCACCGTCTCCAGCACCTGCCGGCTGTAAGCCCGGTAGCCGGTGTGATACTCCGATAAATTCTGCCCGAGCAGAATGTTCTCCGTAATCGTTAAAAAACGGTTGGAGATGTATTTCCAGATCGGCATGCCCCCGGCCAGCGCCTCGCCGCGCGTGCGGATGCGCGTGCCCAGCATGATGTCGAAGTAGCCGTCGTTGATGAACGAAATCATGTGCCCGGCCAGTCGGCTGTCGTACTGATAATCCGGGTGAATCATTGGTAAAACGCTGGAAGTCCTTCAGCTTCTGCTGGTAATCTTTTTCTTTGGCAGCACGGGCCGCTTCGTTGAGCGTCATCCCCTGCTTTTCCA
>CALBTQ010000438.1 GCA_937967875.1 uncultured Pseudomonadota bacterium | reverse complement strand
TCGAAATCGGGCTCGCCGATTTCCAGGTGGATGATCGGCCGACCCTGCGCCTCGAGCGCGCGGGCCTTGGCCAGCATCTCGAACGCCGTCTCGGTGCCCAGACGGCTCATCCGTTGCGCCAACAGCATTTTGACCCTCCCACAATTTGCCGGGCGTTGCAGATTAATATGGTATTTATTATGGCAATATCATTTCTTCGCCGCTTGCATAACCTCCCGCGCGGCCTTGACGATGAAATGCGCGCTCAAGCCGAATTCCTCGAACAGTTCGTCCGGCTGTCCCGATTCCCCGAAGCGATCCTGCACGCCGATGAACCGCAGCGGCGTCGGCCGCCGCTTCGCCAGCAGCTCGGCGATCGCGCCGCCGAAACCGCCGGTGGTCTGATGTTCCTCGCAGGTCACCGCGCACCCGCATTGCGCGACGGCGGCCAGCACCGCCTCTTCGTCCAGCGGCTTGATCGTGTGCACGTTGAGCACCAGCGCGTTCACGCCCGCGCCGGCCAGCGCTTCGGCCGCTTCCAGCGCGTGATACACCATGTGCCCGGTGGCGAGCAGCGCGACGTCGTTCCCATCGCGCCACAATGCCGCCTTGCCGAATTCGAACGGCGTTTCCGGCGTGCTGATGATCGGCACGGCCTCGCGCCCGAAGCGCAGATACACCGGCCCGGCGATCTGCGCCGCCGCCAGCGTCGCCTTGTACGATTCGTGATAATCGCAGGGCGAGAGCACGATCATGTTCGGCAGCACGCGCATGATGGTGATTTCCTCCAGCGCCTGGTGCGTCGCGCCGTCGGGCCCGACCGACACCCCGCCGTGCATGCCGCCGATCTTCACGTTCAGTTTCGAGTAGCAGATCGTCGTGCGGATCTGATCCCACGCGCGCCCGGCGACGAACACCCCGTAGGTCGACACGAACGGCGTCTTGCCCAACAGGCTCATCCCCGCCGCCATGCCCAGCATATTCTGCTCGGCGATGCCCGCGTCGAAAAACCGCGCCGGAAATTTTTCGGCGAACCAGTCGGTGGTCGTCGACTTGGCCAGGTCGGCGTCGAACACCACCACCCGCGGATCGGTTTCGCCCAGCGTGAGCAGCCCGTCGCCGTAGCCCATGCGCGTGGGCTTCTTGCCGTATGTCTGCACCATCGCTCACACCTCCGGGTCGGCCAGTTCGCGCATCGCCTGCGCGTACTGCTCATCGTTGGGGGCTTTGCCGTGCCAGCCGGCGATGTTCTCCATGAATGAAACGCCCTTGCCTTTGACCGTCCGCCCGATGATCGCCGTCGGCTTGCCGTCGTTGCGCGGAAAAGCGTCCAGCGCCGCAACCAGCGCGCTCATGTCGTGGCCGTCCACGCCGACCACCTCCCAGCGAAACGCGCGCAGCTTGTCGGCCAGCGGCGCGACGCCCATCACCTTCTCCACCTCGCCGTCGATCTGCAGGTTGTTGTAGTCGATGAAGGTCAGCAGGTTGTCCAGCCGGTAATGGCCCGCGGCCATCAGCGCCTCCCAGATCTGCCCTTCCTGCAGTTCGCCGTCGCCGTTGACGCAGTAAAACAGGTTCGGCCGCCCGTCGAGCTTCGCGGCCATCGCCATGCCCACCGCCACCGACAGCCCCTGCCCCAGGCTCCCCGTGCCGACCTCCACCCCCGGCGTGCACGTGCACGGGTGCCCCTGCAGGTGCGAGCCCAGCCGCCGCAAGCCGTTGAGGTCCGCCACGGGAAAATAACCGCTGCGCGCCAGCGCCGCGTAGAGCACCGGCGCCACGTGACCCTTCGAGAAGATCACACGATCGCGTCCCTCCCAATGCGGGTCCTCCGGCCGATGCCGCAATTTGTGGAAATACAGCGCGGTGACGAAATCCGCGCTCGACAGACTGCCGCCCGGATGGCCCGAACCGGCGACGTGAGTAATCGTCACGATGTCGCGACGGATTTGACGCGCCATGCGCACCAGATCGCCCAGTTCCATCCTCCCTCCTGGCTCCCCCGCCGGGGATCTTCGTGGTGGTGGATTGCATGAGGTTGACGCTTCGATCTTACCAATCCCCCTTCGACGGTCAACCGCCCATGGTCTGTGCGTTTGAGCCCTTGACGGCGCGCCGTAAATAAGGTTATGTCGTGCACCGCACGAGGTGAAAAAACAAATGGACCCGGAACTGCGTCGACTCTATCTGCAAGACCTGGAGGAAATCGAGGAGGAACTCCGCGAATTCGGCCCCAGCACCGATCTGCTGCTGGAAAAGGCTGAGATTCTCGACTTCCTCGGTGAGCAGGACCGCGCCTTGCAGGTGCTGCGCGAAGCCCTGTCCACCGAGCCCGACAATCCCGATCTGTGGAACAACCTCGGCGTCGTCTACAAGAACATGGGCGAATACGAAGAGGCCTTCGAGGCGCTGATGAAATCGCAGCGCCTGGAGCCCAACCGCCCGGTGACGCTCAAGAACATCGGCGACGTGCTGTTTTTCATGTACCGCGACGACGAAGCGCGCCTGTGGTACGAACGCGCGTTGCGCAGCGACCGCAACGATCCCTGGGCGCTGACCGGCAAGGCGCAGATTCTGGTCACCAAGCACCAGTACGAATCGGGCCTCGAACTGTTCGACCGCGCGCTGGCCATCGACCCCGAATACGCCTGGGCCTACGGCGGTCAGGGCATGGCGCTGCTGGGCCTGAACCGCTACGAAGAGGCGATCATCTCCTTCGACAACGCCATCGAGCTGGATCCCGAGTGGGATCATCCCCATTGCGGCAAGGCCGACGCGCTGCACCGCCTCGGTCACCTCAAGGAAGCCGAAGCCGAATACCGCACCGCGCTGCGCCTGGACGAACTCGACCCGCTCAAGTGGCAGGACCTAGGCAACGTGCTGCTCGATTTGGGCCGCTACCGCGACAGCCTGCGCGCTTTCCGCCGCGCCGCGCACATCGATCGAGCGCTCGTGCGCGCCCACAGCGGCATGGCCCACGCGCTGGACATGCTCGGCCGTCCGCAGGAAGCGCTCGCCGAATACGAAATCGCCCTTTCCCTCGACGATGCGGACCCCTCGATCTGGAACAACCGCGCCGTGCTCATGGCCGAGGGCATGAAAAATTACAACGAGGCCCTCGTCAGCTATCAGAAGGCGCTGGCGCTGGATCCCGAATATCATCTGGCCCGCTTCAATCTCGCCCAATTGCTCGCTAAAATGGGCCAACCCGAACGGGCGCGCGAAGAGCTGCAACGCGTCGAGGAAATCCTCGCCGAACAAGGGCCGGAAGTGATTCCGGAACTGCGCGAGGAAGACCTGGAGTGGATTCGCTCCTCGCTGCACAAGCCCGTCGACAACTGAGCCGAAATTTTCGACGAAAGCGAACCGCGCATGTCCCGACCGTTTGTCCGGCTCTTGCCGCTGCTGTTGCTGCTTGCCGCGTGCTCGGCCTCGCCGCCGCACCCGGACGAGGTGGACACCTACAACCGGCCGGACGTCGATTTTCCCCTCGTGCCCGACGAACTGCGGTTGATCGAAACGGTCGCCGGGTGGGCGCGCGCCGCCGGCCGCGAGCCGCCGGAGTTGGACGCGGGGCTGATCCTCACCTGCCGCAGCCTCGCCTGGTGGCTGCAATCGCAAGGCTCCGGGCTGATCGGCGAGATGTCCAACGCCGACGTGCAGGACGAAATGGTCCGCTTCGGCGTCTCCGACAGCGCCGTGCGTACGCAACTGGTTTCGACCTTCCTACTCTCCTCGATGGAAAAGGACGTCGGCGAAAGCCTGCACCAGGACCTCGCGTCGGGCTTGTACACCCATTACGGCGTCAGCGTCGTACGCGGCAAGTTTCCGCCGATGTACCACATCGCCCTGCTCTTTTCGCGCCGTCCGGTCGAGCTCGACCCCTTCCCCAAACAAGCCGAAACCAGCCACCGCCTGCCGCTGAGCGGCCGCCTGGTCGGCGGGCTGCGCGATCCGAAAATCTACATCGGCACGCCCAAGGGCCAGGTGTACGAACTGCTGTTCAACCTTGCGCCCGACGGCCGCTTCTCCAACCAGATCATGTTCGGCGACGGCCCGGGCGTGTACCGTCTGGAAGTCAGCGGCGTCGGCTCGTCCGGCCCGGAGATCGTCGCGCTCATGCCGGTGAACGTCGGTGACTTCGCGCCCGAAACGCGCCGCGACGATTGGCCGGTCGCCGATTCCCCCGCCACCGCGCGCACGCTGGTGTTCAACCAGATCAACCGCGAACGCCAGGCGCTCGGCCTGGCAGCCCTCGTGCGCGACGCCGCGCTGGAAAAGGTCGCCCAGGGCCACGCCGACGAAATGAAAGAACTCGGCTACGCCGCGCACCGCAGCCCGACCACCGGCATGGTCGTCGACCGCGTCAACGCCGCGGGCATCAAGTGGCAGCGCGTCACCGAGAACGTCGCCCTCAACCAATCGGCCCTCGCCGGCCACGCCAGCCTGATGGAATCGCCCGCCCACCGGCTCAACGTCACCGACCCCCAGGTCGACCGTCTCGGCGTGGGCGTCGCTTTTTCCGACGATGGCCATGGCCATCGGCTCGTATATTTGGTAGAAAACTATCTGGCGCTACGCTGACTCAATTCAAATTCAAATATCCAAGGGGGTGCGCGATGTTGGCGCGATATTTCGAGTTTGATCGTTATGGGACCACTCTGACCACAGAAATCCGGGCGGGCGTAACCACCTTTCTCACCATGGCTTACATCATCGTCGTCAACCCGGCCATCCTCGCCGCCGCCGGCATTCCGCGCGGACCCAGCACCGTCGCCACGATCATCGCCGCGGTGATCGGCACGTTGCTCATGGGCCTGTACGCCAAGCGGCCGATCGCCATCGCGCCGTACATGGGCGAAAACGCGTTCATCGCCTTCACCGTGTGCAGCCCGGCATTGCTGGGCGCTTCCTGGCAGACCGCCCTGGGCGCGGTGTTCATCGGCGGCGTACTCTTCGTGATCATCACCGCGCTGCGCCTGCGCGGCTGGCTGGCCGAGGCCGTGCCGCGCAACCTCAAGTACGCCTTCGTCGTGGGCATCGGCATGTTTTTGACCTTCATCGGCTTGGTCGACACCCACATCGTTTCGCTGCCCGGCGTACTCAACGTGCTCAACATTCCCGACATGCCCGAGGGCGTGAAAATCGGCATCCTGCAAGGGTCGTTCTTCGGCGACGCTCCGCCGCCGCCGGTGCAGATGGGCTCGCTGGTCAATCCCAGCGTGCTGCTTTCGCTGCTGTGCCTGGTCTCGATGATCGGCCTGATGATCCTCAACGTGCGCGGCGCGATCCTCATCAGCATCATCGGCATCACCGCGCTCTCGCTGATCCTCAAGGCCTTCGGGCTGGACATCCCCGGCGTGGTGCTGCCCGACCGCGTGTTCTCCGGCTGGGCCGACATCAAGGGCATCAAGGAAATCGCCTTCCAGCTCGACATCCTCGGCGCGCTCAAACTCAGCTTCATCCCCGTGCTGCTGACGGTCTTCCTCATGGACTTCGTCGACACCATGGGCACGCTGATCGGCGTCAGCGCCCGCGCCGGCTTCCTGGACGAAGAAGGCAACCTGCCCGACATCCACAAGCCGATGATGGCCGACGCCATCGCCACGGTCACCGGCGCGCTGGCCGGCACGACGACCACCGGTTCGTACATCGAATCGGCCGCGGGCATCGAGGAGGGCGGGCGCACCGGCCTGACCTCGGTGGTCACCGCCGTGCTCTTCGCGCTGGCGTTGTTGTTCGCGCCGCTGCTGACCATCGTGCCGCAGTGCGCCTACGGCCCGGCGTTGATCGTCGTGGGCATTTTGATGATCGGCGCGGTCAAGGAAATCGACTTCGAGGACATGACCGAGCTGTTCCCGGCCTTCATGACCATCGTGCTGATGATTTTCACTTACAACCTGGGCATCGGCATCACGGCGGGATTCGTCTTCTACCCGATCACCAAGCTGATCGGCGGACGCATCAAGGAAGTGAAAAGCGGCGCCTGGGTGCTCTTCGGCATCAGCGCGATTTTCTACGTGCTCTACGCCTTCACGTTCCAATAAACCGCGTCAGCGGCGCGGCGGCGGACCGGCATAGGAGAGGTTCGCGTACATGATCACCAGCGTCTTGACCCCCACGCGGTCAAAGCGCACCGTTACCCGCGCCATCTTGCCCGATCCCGACAGGTTGGTCACCGTGCCGTAGCCGAACTGCGGATGCTTGACCCGGCACAGCAACTCCAGCGGGCGGTCGTGATCGGCCGGATCCTGCGAGTCCGAATAATCGTACTCCGGCTCGCGCGACACGCTGCGGGCCTGCCGCGTCGTCCTGGGCGGCGGAGACGGCGGATCGGAGTACAACATCCGGGTCTGTTCCCCGCGGCGGCGGATGACCTTGGATTGATCGGCCGCCATCGTCGGGGCCACCTTGCGCGCCGGGCCGATGTCCTCGACCAGTTCGGCGGGCAGATCGCGCCAGAACGGCGAGGTGCGCGTCGGCGTCGGCACGCCGCCGTACGTGCGCCGCATGGCCGCCATCGTCATATACAAATAACGCTTGGCCCGCGTGATGCCCACGTAGCACAACCGCCGCTCCTCCTCGAACTCCGCCTGGCTTTCCAGGCTGCGGCTGTGGGGCAGCAGGCCCTCTTCGAGGCCGACCATGAACACCGCGCGAAACTCCAAGCCCTTGGCCGCGTGCAGCGTCATCAGGCTCACCGCGTTGGCGCCTTCGTCGTACAGGTCGGGGTCCGACAGCAGACTGACGCGCTCGAGGAAAAACTCCAGCGACGCCTCGTCCTCGGCGTCCTTCTCGAACTCCTCCATCGACTTGAGCAGTTCGCCGATGTTCTCCAGCCGCGTTTTGTCCTCGATCTTCTCGCTGGCCTGCAGCATCTCCAGATAGCCCGAATCCTGCAGCATGCGCCCGGCGATGTCCGACGGCCGATGCGCGCGTGCGTATACGGTCAGGTCGTCGATCATCTCGGCGAACGACTTGAGCCGCTCGCGCATCGCGCCGGTAAACTCGCTGTCGCTCCCGCCCGCCTCGCGGCACGCGGCGATCGGGTCGACGCCCCGCCGGTTTGCCGCCGCGAAAATCCGCTCCAGCGTCTTGCCGCCGATGCCCCGCGCCGGCATGTTGATCACCCGCGCGAAGGCCACGTTGTCCGCCGGGTTGATCAGCAATCGCAGATACGCCAGCGCATCCTTGATTTCCTTGCGGTCGTAAAAACGCAGCCCGCCGATCACCTTGTAGGGCAGCCCCCATTCGAGCAGCTTTTCTTCGATGATCCGGCTTTGCGCGTTGGTGCGGTAGAACACGGCGATCTCGCCGGGCCGCAGACCCTCGCGCGTGCGCAGCTCGACCAGCGTGCGCGCCACATAACGCGCCTCGTCGTACTCGTCGTCGGCGTTGTAGCGCACGATCTTCTCGCCCGGCGGGTTGGGCGTGTCCAACTTCTTCGCCTTGCGCCCGACGTTCAGTTTGATCACCGCGTCGGCCGTGCGCAGGATGTTCCCCGTGCTGCGATAATTCGTGCCCAGAACGATCACCTTCGCCTCGGGAAACTTTTCCTCGAAGTCCAGAATGTTCTGGATGCGCGCGCCGCGCCAACGATAGATCGACTGGTCGTCGTCGCCCACCACCATCAGGTTGCGATGCTCGCCCAGCAGCAGGTTCAGCAGAATGTCCTGCGCGCGGTTGGTGTCCTGAAACTCGTCGACCAGGATGTACTTGAAGCGTCGGTTGTACTGCTCGCGAATGTGCGGTTGCTCTTTGAGCAGCCGGATCGTCTCGACGATCAGGTCGCCGAAATCGAAGGCGTTGTTGCGCCGCACCCGCAGCTTGTACTGTTGCATCAGGTTGAGGAACTTATCGCGCAACGGCGGCGGCACGTGCGCGGCCATCTCCGCCGGATCGACCGCCTCGTTCTTCGCCTGGTCCATCAGCGTGGCCACCTGCCGCGGGGTCAGTTGCTCGTTGTCGATGTCGCACTTGGGCAGCAGCTCTTTGATCAACGTCTGCTGGTCGGCGTCGTCGTAAATCGAAAAACCCGGCTTGCGCCCGACCAACTCGGCGTGGGACCGCAGGATGCGTACGCAGGCCCCGTGGAACGTATGGATCCACATTCCCGCCGCGTGCCGCCCCACGAGCTGCTCGACGCGCTCGAGCATCACGCTCGCCGCTTTGTTGGTGAAGGTCACGGCCAGAACCTCGCTGGGCCGCACGTCGCGCACCGCCAACAGGTAGGCGATGCGCCGGGTCAGCACGCGCGTTTTGCCCGAACCGGCGCCGGCGAAAACAAGCAACGGACCGTCCGGGGCCGTCACCGCTTCGCGTTGCATGTCGTTGAGATTCTGCAAGATCAATTCGGCAATTTCAGTCATCGTTTCCTCGCTCGAAGGGTGCGCAGCATAGCAGGTTGAACGCTTCGGTCAAGGCTTGGAAAAAATCGAGCTTTTATTCAATTCCTTTCTTGACCGCTCATTAAGTAAATGATTTACTTTTACGGATTTACATTTCGATTTTCGGGGCAAATTTTGCGGAGACAGGACATACTATGATCATCCAAGCCCGGCGGCTGGTGCACGGCCGTCAATGCAAAGCGGTATTGGTTTTCTCTCTGGCCTTGCTCGCTGCCTTCTTCGTACTTCCCGCCATGGCGTCGGCCGCCGATGACGACGGCGAAGGCGAATCGGTCGATCCGCCCGACGCCGCCGAACAACCGGGGACCGACATCGTCATGCCGGAAACGAAAGAGGAACATTTCCTCGGCGATTACGGTCGCTGGATCGAGCACGCGCAGAACACCCTGCTGGAAATGGACATGTGGGGTTCTTCGACCACGGTGCCTCAGGGCTTCGCGGTTGCCGTCGTCGGCTGGGGCACGATGCGCGCCTACAAACGGTACGACAATCACCGCAAGCTCATCGACATCGTGCCGATCCTGAAGATCGACGATCCCTTCAAAGTCAAAGACGAGCCGTACTTCTTCAAGTTCGACTTCGGCATCCGGGGTTCGGGCGGCGGCTACGCGGCGGCGATCACCTACGGCATCACCGACCGCCTGATGGCCGGCGTCAGCACCAACTGGCTCGAGTTGCACGTGCGCCTCGACGCCAAGTTCACCCCCGGCTCCTCCGAGCGCCTGGGCATCGCCACCCGCGAAGAGTTCTTCACCATGCTCAACCTGCTGGGCCGGCCCACGCCCAAGACGCGCTACGATTCCAAGCCGGTCAAATGGGGCGACACCACCGCCTTCCTGACCTGGAATTACTTCCGCAATACCTGGTACTCCGGCGGCCTGACCGGCAGTTTGATCCTGCCGACCGCTCAGGTGGCCAATCCGGATGAAAACATGACCTTCGGCCTGGGCCCCGATCTGGACGCCGGCAACGCCTCCTGGGGCCTCGCGCTCAACAAGATGTTCGACTTCCGCCCTCCCGAACCGGCCAAGTTCATTACCTTCTCCATCGGCGCGGAAGGCGCGTATTACTTCCAAGCCAAGCGCAAGAGCCCGAAGTTCCTCAAGCCCGATCAGGACGCCTGGGACTACCTGCAAGCGCAAGGCCTGGATCTGGACTTCTTCCCCGATCTGTCCGACCTGGACGACTACTACTATTATACGCCGCCGCCCTGGGTGGCCGTCAGCGGCGGCATCGGTATCAGTTTGCTCTCGGTGACCTACCGCCACGGCTGGGGCTTCGAGGGCGAATACGAATCCAACAGCCCGGGCTTCAAAAAGATGATCGATGAAATCGGCTTGGTCGGCACCGGCGACGACGGCAAGCTGATCTTCGCCGCCGGCCTGCCCCTGACGCCGCTGTATCTGCCGGCGCTGGCGCAGCTTCGCTTCGAGTATGTCACCGACGGCCGCAACCACCTGGTCTTCCGCGATCAGTACCAGGCCGGCATCGGCTTCTTCATTCCGATCAACCCTCCGGCCCGTTACCGGCTGCCCAAATAGGAGGACGACGATATGCCGCGGCGCATGATTTCACTGTTTATCCTTCTCGCGTTGCTGACCCCCGTTCTGATCGGCTGCATGGGCGAAGGTCCCGAAGAAAAGGACATCGCCTGGCTGCTGCGCAAAGGCCGCGAACAGCTCGAACAGAACGACGGCTCCAAAGCCTATAATTACTTCCGTCAGGTCATCGAAATCGACCCCAACCACGTCGAAGGACTGTACGGCACCGTTCTCTCGCTGGACCTGCGCGTGTTCGCCTTCATCAACGGCATCATCGACCTGATGTTCGGCGCCGAGTTGGCCAACCCGACCATCGCCGAATGCCGCATCGCCTGCGAATGGCTCGATCATTGCGACTTCTACGACATGGCCTGGACCGACGAGGAAAACTGCGTCAAGGATTGCCCCTGGGGCCTGCAGCCCGACATGTTCCAGAAAGTGCTGGATCACAAGGACTGCGAAACGGTCCGCTACGATTCCTTCGAGTGGGTCACCCCCACCCCGCACGATCGTTGCGTGGCCATCTGCGAAGACCTCGACAAATGCGGTCTGATCAATCCCCCGGCGACCTTCGACGTGCAGGGTTGCATCGACCATTGCCCCTGGGCCTATGTCGTGCGCCACAGCCAGAACTACAAAGTCGGCGAGTGCAACGGCTACGACCGCACCGCCTTCGAGCACATCACCGTCGGTTTGCAGGTGCTCTTCCGCGAGATCGGCATCTTCATTCCGCCGCTGACCATCAAGTACACCGACCGGCTCTTCGAGCTGGATTCCGATTACCAGTACCGCCTCAAGTACTACGCCTGGGAGCTGGTCGATCCGCCGGTGAGCTGGGCCCTCGACGGCCGCTACGGCCCCAATGAAATGTACCTCTCGCGCGCCCTGTCGCACTTCTTCATGGGCTTCTTGCTCAACGCCACGTCGGTCAACCTGGAAGTGAACTTCCCGGCGCTCGACATCAACTACAACTACAGCCATCCCGAATCGGTGCAGGATTACATCCAGGCCACCATCCGCTTCGCGGAAATTCTGCTCTACGACCCGATCTTCCCGTTGGGCTTCCAGCTTTACGAAGACGACTGGGTCGACGATCAGATCCTCGAAGGCGGCAAGGAATTCGGTCAGATCGGAAGAGCGTCGTGTAGGGAAAGAGTGTAGATCTCGGTGG
>CALBTQ010000437.1 GCA_937967875.1 uncultured Pseudomonadota bacterium | reverse complement strand
CCTGGGGGTGTCGTCCATGCACCTGGACGACCCGGCGCGCGGCTTCTCGTTCCTGCGGGATGGGCCGCTCGACATGCGCATGAACCTGGACGGGGACGGCCCCTCGGCCGAGGAGATCGTCAACACCTGGCCCGAATCCGAGCTGGCCGACCTGATCTTCCGCTATGGCGAGGACCGGCTGGCCCGTTCGATCGCGCGCCGGATCGTCCAGGCCCGGCCGCTGGCGAGCACGCGGGCGCTGGCCGAAACGATCGACGGCCCGATCAAAGCCGTGATCTTCGTGCACCAATTTGGCTTGCCCGCGAAGTTCGATCGCATCGCCGCTTGGGCTCGCGAGCATGAAGCGGCGGTGATCGAGGATTCGGCGTGTACGATCGGCACGCGCATCGACGGTCATTACCTTGGATGCCTGGGCGTGGTCGGCATTTTGAGTTTTCACCCGCGCAAGGTCGTGACCACCGGCGAGGGCGGCGCGATTCTGGTACGGGATACGCAACTGGCCGAACGATTGCGCGCGCTGGCCGATCACGGTTTTGAGGGGCCGGAAAAACGTATGCGCGTGGTCGGGATGAATTTGCATCTGCCGGAAATTTCCTGCGCGATCGGCCTGGAGCAATTGGACCGGCTGCCGCAAATCATCGCCGCCCGGCGGCAAGTCGGCAAATGGTATGAGGAGTTACTGGCCGGTCTCGACCGGCTGACCCTGCCGCATACGGCAACGAATGTGGAGTGGAACAATCAAACCTACACGGTCGTTCTGGCGGCCGAAGTGGAGCGAGATCGGGTGCGGCAGGCAATGAACGAAGCCGGTATTGAAACCAACGTGCCTGCCGTTTCGTTGAGTGATTTGGAGTTTTATCGGCGAAAATACGAGCTACCGGAAACGCAGGTTTCGGTTTCGCGCGAACTGCAACGATGTGCCATGGCATTGCCGTGTCACGAACGAATGACGTATGAAGAAGCGCTGAGGGTAGGGTGGGCATTAAAACAAGCGCTTGAGCATCGGTGAAGGGGAAGTAATGGTGATCGTCCCGGTTCCACGGGTCGCCGTGGTGGGTGTCGGCTATTGGGGTCCGAATATTGTCCGTAACCTGATGGAGATCGATCCATCTTCCATCGCCGCAGTCTGCGATTTGGATCCGCTGCGGTTGGAGGCAATCAACCAACACTACCCGGCGCTGAAAACGACGACGAATTTTGACGACATTCTGACCGATTCTTCCATCAATGCCGTCATGCTGGTGTTGCCGCCGGCGCTGCATCCCGAAATGGCCGAGAAGGCTCTGCGCGCGGGCAAGCACCTGTTTATCGAAAAACCCCTGGCGCTCAATTTCAAGGACGCCTGCCGCACTGTGAAATTGGCCGACCAACTCGACCTGCAACTGATGGTCGGACTGACCTATTGCCACAATACGGTGATTCAGTATATCGGCAAGATCATCAAAGACGGCCGCCTGGGACCGCTGACCAATATCTATTCCTGGCGTCTGAATCTCAATGAACGGGAAAAGCACGAGAACGTCATTTGGATGCTCGCGCCCCACGACATCAGCATCATCGACCGCTGGATCGGCGAGTACCCGCAAGAGGTGCGCGCCAAGGCCCGCAGCGTGGTCAATCCGAACCTGGAAGACGAAGTGTACGTGGAAATGCAGTACGCTTCGGGGCTGGTCGCCAACTTCCATTTCAGTTGGCTCGAACCGGCGAAAATCCGTCGCCTATTGATCGTCGGCGGCGACGAAGTGTTGGTCTATGACGAAATCAACGATAAATACACCTTTTCGCTGTATGCCAATCCGCAGCCGGGACAGGCGTGGCCCAATGATTTTGACGAAGTGGAGCAAATGCTCAGTGCGTTGGGATCGGCGGTGGAAGTGGTCGACTGCCTGGACCAATACGTCGAGCCGCTCAACCGTGAGGTGCGTCATTTTTTACAATGCTTACGCACCGGCAAACGGCCGCTGACCAACGGCAATATGGCGATGGCCGGGGTCAAGGTCATCCAGGCCATTGAGCATTCCGCAAACAACAATTCGCGCCCGGTGGCGGTGGGCAAAACGGAAGGCTGAGCATTTACACGTGAAGGAGAACGTTTCATGACGATTCCGCTGGCCGATTTGCAAGCCCAATATCAAAGCATCAAAGCGGAGATCGATCGGGCCGTGCTCGAAGCGCTCGCCTCGGCGCGGTTTGTCAAAGGACCCTACGTCAAAGCGTTTGAGGAAAAATTCGCCGCCTATGCCGCTGCCGCTCACGCCGTCGGCGTGGCCAACGGCACCGACGCCATCGCGCTGGCATTGCAGGCGGTGGGCGTCGAGCCGGGCGACGAGGTGGTGTTGCCGGCCAATACCTTTCAGGCCACGGCCGAAGCGGTGTGGATGATCGGCGCGAAAGTCGTTCTCGCCGACGTCAACGAAGACACTTTGTTGCTCGACGAAGCGACACTCTCAGCCGCGCTGACCGGCGCAACCAAAGCGGTGATCCCGGTGCATCTGTATGGTTATCTTGCGCCGATGGACGAATTGTTGGTTGTCGCCGCCAAAACCGGTTTGCCGGTGATCGAAGATGCCGCACAGGCGCACGGTGCGAAATGGCACGGCCGCCATGCCGGAACCCTCGGTCTGGTGGGCGCGTTTAGTTTGTTCCCCGGCAAGGTGCTGGGCGCCTATGGCGACGGCGGCATCGTCATCACCGATCGCGAAGACATCGCCGGGCGCGTGCGACAGTTGGGCGATCACGGGCGCGGCGCTTCCACGGGCGCGTGCGGCCGCAACAGCCGACTCGATGGAATCCAGGCGGCGATCCTCAGCGTGAAACTGGGCTATCTCGATCGTTGGGCCGAGCGTCGGCGGGCGATCGATGCCCGCTATCGCGAAGCCCTGACCGGCGAGGGCGATCTGGTTTTCCTGACCCGCAACGAGGGATGCGAACCGGTACCGCTCAACGTGGTTATCCGCAGTGCGCGGCGTGACGAACTGATGAAACATCTCGAAGAAAGCGGTGTGCAGGCCAAGCCGCATTATCCGCAGGCGCTGCACCAAATGGGCATCGTCGCGTTGGCGCATTACGCCCCCGGCGATTTTCCCGTGGCCGAGCGGGCGGCGGCGCGCGTGTTGAGCTTGCCAAATTATCCGGAAATGACCGACGAGCAGGTGGATTTCGTGATCGATCGGATCAAGCGATTTTTCGCCGGCGCTTGATCGTCTCGCTTATCCCGACAAAATTTTCGCCAACAACGATTTTCTGACCTTGATGCCTTTTTCGGGGCACAGCTCGAAGCAGCAGAAAAAGTCGATGCATTTTTTCCGGTCGATGGTCAGCTTGTCGTTGCCGATGACGATCGCCTCTACCGGGCACGAACGTTCACACAAACCGCAGCGGATGCAACCGGCGTCGTTCCATTCCGGCCGCACGGTGAAGAACCAGCGGTTCAAAATGCGCAACAGGAATTTGGGCATCGCGCGCATCATGGCGTTCGAGCACAGCGCGAAATCGACCGGTTTCAAATCGGCCAGCTTGCTGCCGAGAATCTCGATCGCCGCCTCGTCGGTTTCGCCCAGCCCGCGGTTTTTCGCGCCGGCGATGGTGGGAATCAACCGCGGCTGATAGCCGATCAATCGTGCGGCGACGTGATCGAGCGCGACGCCGTCGGTTGAGGCGAGCACCACGCCCACCTTGTGCGGCACGCCGCGCGAAGGGCCGTTGCCGCTCATCGCGACGATGCCGTCCATCACGCACAAGCGCGGGCGCACGGTGTCGTAAATATCCAGCAACGCCTGCCCGAGGTCGTACGGGCTGGGCGCGGTGCGGTGGATGATCAGCTTGCCCGCGCCGGGCAGGCAGCCGAGCATGTTTTTCACCGCGCCGGTCATCAACGTTTCGATGTGTGTTTTCAACTTGGGCACGCTGATGATCGCGTCGGCGGCGAGCACCGCTTTGGAGACGGGAATTTCTTGTAAAAACTTGCCGTTCACGACGGGTGTTTTCACCGAACCGGCCGTTTCGAACAGCACGGTTTCGATGCCGTGCGCGTCGGCCAGCGGCTTGATGCCGGTTTCGATCAACGCCGGTTCCGACAGGCCGTAATCGGCCCCGCCGCAGGAATCGCCGATCACCGGCGTCGCGCCGATTTCGCGCACCAGCAACGCCAATCCCACCGCCACCATCGGATGTGTGGTAACCGCTTCGGCCGGCTTCGCCGCGCGCAACATGCTGACTTTGATCAGCACACGCTCGCCGGGTCTGATAATGCCGGCCAGGCCGCCCAACAGGTCCAGCGATTGGCGCAGCGCGACCATCACCCGGGCCAGGTCGTAATTGTCACAGCTTACCAACGCGACTTGCGACACGATGCGACTCCTTTAAATCGTCCGCAAAAAACGCTGACGCCAGCGCGGGAAATCGTCCGGCGTCGGGTAGTGTTTGACCAGCGCGGACACGCGGCTCGCCTTGGCGATGGCGCGACCGTAGCGATACGCCAGACCGGGCCGGCGCATCAACTTCCCCGCCATGGCCAGCAACTCGGCCGGCTTTTTACGCACTTCGTAGTCCAGGAACGTCTGTCGCAGATCCTCGGCCGCGACCATGCCGATGCGATAGGTCCAGGTCAGATCGTCCAATGTCAGCGACAGCAGCGTTTCGCCCATCGCATGCAGGAAAGCAAATTTAGCGCCCTGATCGGCGTTGTAGCGGCGGTTGATTTCCCACAGCGATTCGCGCGTGCCGCCCGCTTTGACGGCGGCGGGAATGATCTCGGCGGCGATTTTCGCCAGCGCCGACCCGCTGGGGATGCCTTCACCGTTAAAGGGCTTGTTGGTGGCCCCCGCGTCGCCGAGCACGACCACGCCCTCGTCGACGAAGGTCGGCGGCGAGTAGGCGTAGGGCACCACGCCGGCGATCGTCTCCAGCACCGTCTTGTCGCCGGGATAGTATTTGGCGGCGAAATCGGCGTGCATGCGCTTGGTGGCTTCCAGGGAAGCGGGCTGGCCGATGCCGATGCCCCAGCTTCCTTCGTAACCGGCCGTCCAGCCGTTCAGCCCGGCGTAGGAGTGAATGCCCAAATGGCGTTGGTGCGCGCTGTTGTCCCAATATTCCAGATAGACGGAGAAGAAGTTCTGATCGCCGGGGAACGCCATTGCCGGAATATGCCGCCGCACCATGCGCGCCAGGCCGCTGGCGTCGACGATCACCGGGGCGCGATACTCGCTCGTCTCCTCGTTTTGTTTGGCGATCACGCCGACCACGCGTCCGCCTTCGCGCATGATCGACTCGACTTTTACGCCGCGTTTGATCGTCACGCCCGCGCTTTGCGCCAGAGCGTGCATATCGCTGATGTAGGTGTGCAGGTCCATCACGCACGTTTCCACGCCCGTCACTTCCAGATAAAGCGCAGGATCCGGCGCATGGATGGTCATGCCCGGATAGCGGTGGAAGATTTTTTCCGGCGCGGGGCGGGGAATGTCGAGATGATCGAAGGCGACATCTTCGAAATGAAACAGTCCGATGGAAGACAGCGATTGCCCTTCTTCCGCTTTTTCCAGGCCGATGACATGCAGGCCGGCCTGCGCCAGTTTCCATCCCAGGTAGGAGCCGATCGGTCCGCAACCGACCAGAATCACATCCGCGTTTGTCGTTTGCATCGGGAGTCTCTCCGCCGTTGGTTCGCAAGGTGTTTGTGCGCTATTAGTAACAGAGGTTTGTCCCATCGGCAAATGGGAGCCGGTACAAGGAACAGAAATCCGATGTAATTATCTCTTTCCAAATACGCAAACATATTCTACTCTACTGTCAAATGATAATTGATGATTTCAGGCGGTCCATTTCTTGCCGATTGGGTTTCAATTCCGTTGCCCGGGCGACGCAGAAGAGACAGGACCGATGAACGGGTGAGGGCGCCATTTTATGGGAAAGGTGAGCAGCCGATCGCCGGTAAAACAAATCCTGAACCATTTGGAGGAGTCCATCCTTTTTGTGGATGGATCGGGGCGGATTCTATTCGGCAATCTGGCGGCCCAGCGCATGTTCGGGCGTCACATTTTGGACGGCGACGGCTCAGGCTTTCTCGATCTGTTTCCCACCAAATTCCATCATTCCATTTCGCAGGAAATCGAACATTTTTCACGGGCCGATGCGCAAAAGGATATTCCGCACAGTACGCTGGAGGTCATCAGCCGACGCGCCGACGGTTCGTCGTTTGCCTGTCGCCTGAAGTTGTCGTTATCCACGTTCGAGCGACGCAAGACGGTATTGGCCACCGTGCGCGATTTGTCTTTCCAGTACAAAAGTCTCGATCGTTTGACGGCGCGGCATCTGGAATTGGATGTCATCAACCGCGCCATCGCCATCACCACGCAGAAGGAGAACCTGGACGAAATTTTTCACGATCTGCTGATGCTAGTGCTGCAGGAAATGCAGTTCGAAATGGGTATGATCAGCCTGTACGATGAAAACCGTCAGCGATTCGAAATCAAAGCAACGGTGGGCGGCGACCATAAAAATTGCCGGCAAGCCAACGAAGCGGTGAATCAGTTGATGATCGAGCGCGGCGCGCCGACGCTGTTTTCCGACATGCACCAGGATG
This sequence comes from uncultured Pseudomonadota bacterium, assembly GCA_937967875.1. Classification (GTDB taxonomy): domain Bacteria; phylum Lernaellota; class Lernaellaia; order Lernaellales; family Lernaellaceae; genus CALBTQ01. The sequence continues at coordinate 4,494 of CALBTQ010000437.1, read as the reverse complement.
AGTGGCAGGCGTTGCAGGAACAATGTCCGGTACAGGCCGGCGCGTTGATTCCGATGATTTCCGGCAACCAGATGATCGGCGTAATGGGCGTGTTCAACTCCTCCGCGCGTTCGTTCAGCGAACACGAACGCAAAGTGCTGACCGCCATCGGCACCCAGGCGGGCGTCGGCATCGCACGACTGATGGTCACCGAGAAACTCAAACAAAGCGAAGCGCAGTATCGCAATCTGGTCGAGAACACGGGTGAGGGCATCGTCATCGTCAGCGAGGACGATTCGTTCCTGTTCGCCAACAATGCCGCCGGCGAAATTTTCGGTTTGCCGGCCGATGAGATGCTCGAACACGATTTGCGCGATTTTGTTGATGAAGCGAATTGGAGCATCATTTCCGAGCAGAACAATATCCGCACCCGCGGCGAAATGAGCACCTACGAATTGGAAATCGTTCGCCCGGATCAACTGCGCCGCCAGATCATCGTGACGGCCACGCCCCGCTTCGACGCACAGGGGCAATTCAGCGGATCGCTGGGAATTTTCCGCGACATCTCCGATCGTATACGCATGGAACGGGCGTTGCAGGAGCGTGAAGTATTGCTGCGGACGCTGGTCGACAATCTGCCCTTTGAATTCTGGGCGATGGACACCGCCGGGCATTTCATTATGCAAAACGCGGTGAGTCAGCGCTTCTGGGGCGACATGATCGGCAAGGGAATCGAGGACCTGAAGCGCCTGCCCGAAAAGATGCGCAATTTCGTCGAACTCATCGTCGCCCGAGCGACAGCTGGCGAAGTCGTTCAGCAGGAAAATCAATTTGAATTTGAAGGCGACAAAATAACATTATTTACCGTCGTGGCCCCGGCGCGGGTGGAGGGCGTCAGCATCGGCGTGCTGGGCCTGTTCATCAATGTCACCGAGCGGCAAAAGGCGGAAGAGGCGCTGCGCGAAACGCAAGAACGATATCGCCGCCTGGTCGAATCCAGCCACGACATCATTTACGAAACCGATGCGGCGGGGCGACTCCAATATGTGAATCCCGTGACGGAAAACCTGATCGGCATTCCCAACGATAAGCTGATAGGACGCAGCTACCTTGATTTCATTCGCCCCGATTATCGCGAAATGGCGCGCCAGTTTTACACGCAGCAATACGTTCAGCAACGCCCCTCCACGTATCTCGAACTGCCGGTGCAAAACGAGCAAGGCGATCAAATGTGGATCGGGCAGAACGTTCAGTTGACGTTCGCGCAGAATAAAGTCATCGGTTACCAGGCGTTGGCGCGCGACATCACCGAGCGCAAGGAAGCCGAAGAACGCCTACGCGAGTCGGAAGAGAAATATCGTACGTTGGTTGAGACGGCCAGCGACTGCATCTGTATCATCCAGGATGAAATGCTCAAGTACACCAATCCGCAATTGGCGGAAATGCTCGGCTATGACATCGAGGAGATGTTCGATACCGATTTCATGCAGTACATCCACCCCAGTGAAATCGAGCGCATGCTGGGTCTGTATGGCCGTTATCTGAAAGGCGAGCGCGAACTGGGAATTTTCGAAACCGTCTTCGTGCACAAAAACGGCAGCAAGCGCAACATCGAACTCAACGCCAGCATGCTTTCCTATCAGGGAAAACCGGCCATTCTGGTTGTATTCCGCGACATCACCGCCCGCAAACGCACTGAAGAAGCGCTACGCGAGAGCGAAAAGCGCTACCGGTTGATCGCCGAAAACGTCAGCGACGTGATCTGGACCACCGATATGAATCTTCAATATTCCTACATCAGCCCGTCGGTGAAGACCATTTTCGGCATTTCCACCGAACAGATGATGCGGGGGGGGATTGCCGAGGGCGTACCGAAGGAGACTCTCGATCATATCTGGCGCGTTTACAACGAAGAGATGCAAATCGAACATCGCGGCAAGGCGGATCCCTATCGCTCGCGCACCTTGGAAGTGCAGCAATACAACGCCGCCGGCGAGAAGTTTTGGACCGAAGTGACCGTGACGTTCCTGCGCGATACCGATTTCATTCCGGTGGGCGTGTTGGGAGTTACCCGCGATATCTCCGAACGCAAGCAGGCGGAGAAGCTTCTGCGGGAAAGCGAGGAACGGTATCGGCAGGTGACGGAAAACTCGCTGGATGTTATTTGGACTTTTGACTTAGAGTCCATGCGCTACAGTTTTGTGTCCAGTGCGGTCGAGCGCACATTGGGCTATCGACCCGACGAAATGATCGGTAAAACCATCTTCGAGCTGATGGAAGAAAAGCATGCGGTTACCGTCGGGCAGGCGTTTCAGGAAATGCTCGAACGCTACCCCCAGGATCCGCACGTGGTCGTCGAGGCGTTGCATCACGCGAAAAACGGCGGGCAGGTATGGCTCGAAATTTACGGCACGGTGCTTAAGGATTCCGAAGGGCGCGTGCGCACATTGAGCGGCGTTTCGCGCGATATTACCGAACGCATCCGCGATAAAGAGGAACTGCAGAATCGGTTGGAGATGCTCAAACTGCTGACCTCGATCTCCACCAATTTCATCAATTTCGAGCCGCACGAGATCAACCACGGCATTACCGAGGCGCTTAAGCAAATCGGTCGCCTGTTGCGCGTCGACCATTGTTTCATGTTCGAATTGTCGCCCGATGCGAAACAGGTTCTGACGATCAACGAGTGGTGCGCGACCGGCGTGCCGTCGCTCGCCGAGGCCATGCGCGGTTACAGCACGACGGAGCACGGTTGGACGTTGGATCAGTTGTTCAACCGCCAATTGATCAACATTTCCAGCGTGGCGAATCTGCCGGAGGATGCCGTCGGCGAACGCAAGTTGTTTGAGGCTTTCCAGCGCAAATCCGTGCTGGCCACGCCTGTTCTATACGGCAACGAACTGATCGGCTTGCTGGGTTTCGACACCTATTTCTCCGAACGAATGTGGTCGGAGGATCTGTTCGCGCTGGTGCAAACGATCGGCGTCATCATCGCCAACGCGTTGGAACACAAGCGCAAGGAAGAGGCGTTGCGCAACAGCGAGGAAACCGCCCGCTCATTGATCAACGCCACTGAGGCGATCGCCGTGATGGTCGACACCGACGGCATTATCAATGCCCTCAACGATGCGGCCGCGACCTATTTCCGACGGCCGGCCGAAGAGTTGATCGGCGTGGATGCCTATTCATTGTTCACCACGCCGACGGCGACAGCCCGTAGGGCGAACAACGAACAAGTGATCCGCAGCGGACAGCCGGAGCGTCACGAGGAAACCAACGGCAAACAGTGGTTCGAAATCGCCACCTATCCGGTGAAAAATATCTACGGTCAGGTGCAAAAGTTGACCGTGTTCGCCTATGACATCACCTCACTGAAGGAGCAACAGGACGAACTGCGCAAAGCCCTGCGCCGCACGCAGGAAGCCGAACTGCTAAAAACGCGCTTCCTGGCCAACATGAGTCATGAAATCCGCACTCCGTTGAACCACATCATCGGCTTGACCTCGCTGGTGCTGATGGATCCCAAGATGCCTGCCGAGGAGCGTGGTAAGTATTTGATGATCGTTCGTCGCAGCGGCGAGAACCTGCTGGAGATGATCAACACCGTGCTGGATCTGTCGAAAATCGAATCCGGCAAGATGAACGTTTCGCAACAAGACTTCGATTTGATCGAATTTCTGGAGGGCGTGCAGCAGAAGTTCATTCCGCAGGCGCGGGCGAAATTTCTTGAGTTTAACCTCGATATCCAACCGGAGGTGCCGCGGTTGGTCATCGGCGATTCGATGATTCTCGAACAGGTGCTCAACAACCTGCTGGATAACGCCATCAAATTCACCAACCAGGGTTCGTTGAAGTTGAACGTGGAAAACGAAGCAGAAAATGAAGGCAAAATAACGTTGCATTTTCAGGTCAGCGACACCGGCATCGGCATCGAAGCGGATCAATTCGGCAAGATCTTCCAATCGTTCTATCAGGTTGATGGATCGTCCACCCGCGAGTACCGCGGCACCGGTTTGGGGCTGACGATCTCCCAGGAGTTGGTGCACCTGTTGGGTGGAGAAATCTGGGTGGATAGCGAAGTCAACACCGGCAGCGTGTTTCACTTCACTTGCCGCTTGCGTATTGCGACCGACCATTGACTCTCGTTAAAAATTTTCCAAAATCCCTGCAATTTGATCGAATTTAATCGGTTTGGGCAGCACGAAATCGGCGCCGAGCGAAATGAATTTGTCTTCGTTGTATTTGTCGACGTAAGCCGAGATGATCGCAATTTTCGTGTCGCGAATCGTGTTGAGTTCTTTGATGCTTTTAAGAAATTCCAGGCCGTCGAATTTGGGCATCATATAATCGAGGAATATAATTTGCGGACGCACTTCCTGTATGCGAACCAGGGCTTCGTATCCGTTCCAACTCCATTCGATATGAATGTCCGAGGAGTAATGATGAATGTATTTCTGCAGAATTTCGGCAAGATCGGAAGAGCGTCGTGTAGGGAAAGAGTGTAGATCTCGGTGG
>CALBTQ010000436.1 GCA_937967875.1 uncultured Pseudomonadota bacterium | reverse complement strand
ATCGTATTCGGTGACTGGAGTTCAGACGTGTGCTCTTCCGATCTACGCCCTCGGCCTGCACCACCTGCCACGATCAGGCGACCGGCGCCAAGGGCGGCGGCCTGAATGCCAAGGCGGCTTTCCACAAACAGTGCGCGGGCTGCCACAAGACCATGGCGAAGGGACCGGTGCTGGGTAAGTGCAACGAGTGCCACGGCGCGTAATCGGTTTCCAATTCAGAAAAAACCGGGGGCTTTTCGCCTCCGGTTTTTCTTTTTAAGTATCAGATTTTTGACATCTGTTATTAGAACCTGTATGATTCTGTCCGGTTAGCGACAAAGGACGGAAGCATTGACGATCGGCGGCGAACTGTTTGCCCGGCCCGAAGAGGCCGACATGCTCTTTTACGAGCGCCCCTATTGGCGGCGCGGTTTGCGTGTGGCCGGCATCGACGAAGCCGGGCGCGGCTGTCTGGCCGGGCCGGTGGTCGCCGCGTGCGTGGTGCTGCCGCCCGAGATCGACCTGCCGCACGTCACCGATTCGAAAATGCTCAGCGATGCGCAGCGGCGCCGCTTGCTGCCGGAGATTCTCAACCGGGCGACGGCCGTGGGCGTCGGCGTGCGTTCGGCCGAGCGTATCGATGCGACCGACATCCTGCGCCAGACCAAAGCGGCGATGCTCGCGGCCGTGGCGCGTCTGCCGCTCACGCCCGACGTGCTGCTGATCGACGGCAACCAGAAGCTGCCCACCGATCTACAGCAGCGCACGCTGGTCAAAGGCGATCTGCTGTGCCTGTCGATCGCCGCCGCGTCGATCGTGGCCAAGGTCACGCGCGACGACATCATGCTGCGCCTGCACGAGCGCTTCGGCGGTTACGGGTGGAACGAAAACAAAGGCTACGGCACCGCAACGCATCTGGCCGGCCTGCGTCGCCTCGGGCCCAGCCCGGTGCACCGGCGCAGCTTTCGCGGCGTGTTGGACGATACGCCATGACCGAGTTGATCGGGCGCGCCCTGGGCGATCACGGCGAACGGGCCGCGGCGCGTTTCATCAAGCGCAACGGCGGCCGGGTGGTTGCGCGCAACTGGCGTTGCAAACGCGGCGAGGTCGATCTGGTGGTGTTCGAGGGCGATACGCTGGCTTTCGTCGAGGTCAAGACGCGCGAAAACGCCGACCTTGTCCGACCGGTGGAGTACGTCAACCGCGCCAAGCGGCGCAAGCTCGAGGTGCTGGCCGAGGAATTTTGTCGCCGGCGGCGGATCGAACCGGAAGCCGTGCGTTTCGATGTGGTGGAAGTGATCGGGCGCGAGCATCCGCAAATCAACTGGATGCGCGCCGTGTGGATCGTCGGGGAGTGATGATTGCGTAAAAGCGTGACCATGCGCCGCAGCATTTTGGGCAAGACGCTCGTGCTCACGCTATTGCCGGTGACGATCTTCATTTCCGCGATGAGCGCGAACTTTTATTATCAGGCGCGCCGCAGCCTCGAACAGGAAATGGGCCGGCGGCTCATCGGCGTGGCGCGCAGCGCGGCGGCGCAGATCGACCCGGTGCTCGTGCTGCAGTTCGCGCCCGGGGACGAAACCAGCCGCGCCTATCGCTCGCTGCTGTCGCGCCTGGGCTCGCTGGCCGAGGCCAACGCCGTCGAGCGCGTGTACGTCGCCGACTTCGACCATCTCGTGTTGTTCGACACCGACAAGAGCGGTCGCATCGGGCAGACGATGTACCGCCTGGCCGCCGACCGTCGCGAGATCCAGCGCATCAAACGCAACCGTTCGACGGCCTCGACGATGTTCAGCGGCGAGGGCGGGCGCTTGTACAAGGCCGGTTATGCGCCGCTGCTGCTGGACGGCGAAGTCGTTGGCGTGGTTGGCGTCGACGCGGGCGTGAGTTTCTTCGATCAGTTGAAAGTGATGCAGCGTTCGCTGTTGCTCATCGGCGTGCTGGGCATTCTGGCGCTGGCGACCGTCAGCGTGTTGTTCGCCCAGCGCCTCGTGCGGCCGATCCGCAGTCTGGCCGAATCGGCCAAGCGTATTGGCGAAGGCGATTTGGCCACCGACATCGAGCCGGAGAGCCAGGACGAAATCGGTTTCCTGGCCGCTACGCTCAACCAGATGCGCCTGCGCATCGTCGAGCGCGACCGCTATTTGCAGATGTTGCAGCGCGGCATCGCCCACGAAGTGCGCAATCCGCTGGGCGGCATGGAGCTGTACTGCGATATTCTGGCCGACGAACTTAAGGGGCAGCAGGAACTGGTCGAGCACGTCGACAAGATCCGCCGCGAGGTGAAGGGATTGGATGCGGTGGTCAAAGAGTTTCTTGCGTTCACGCGCGAAACCGTGGCCGATCTGCGTCCGGTGAATGTGCGCGAGTTTCTGGCCGAGCTGTTGCTGTTCTACGCCGTGTCGGCCGAGGAAAAGGGCATCCGCATTCACAACGAAGCCGATCCGCAGATCGAGAAGGCCGTGTTCGATCCCGATCTGCTCCGGCGCGCGCTGCACAACCTATTGCTCAACGCCGTGCAGGCCATGCCGCGCGGCGGCGATCTGACGTTGCGCGTGACGCGCCGGGACCACGATTTGGAATTTCGTATCAGCGACACCGGCGTGGGCATCCCGGACAAGGTGCGCGAAACGTTCTGGACGCCCTTCGTCACCACCAAGGACAGCGGCACCGGCCTGGGCCTGCCCTTCGTGCGCAAGATCATCGAGGCGCACGAGGGGACCATCGACTACGAAAGCGAACAAGGGCGGGGCACGACGATCCGTTTCACCCTGCCGCAACCGGATAACGAGGGAAGCCAATGAGTCAGGTATTGGTCATCGACGACAACCAGACCATGCGTGAGGGAATGGCCGTGATCATCGCCAAGATGGGTCACAAGGTCTACACGGCCGCCAACGGGCCCGAGGGCCTGCAGATTATGGAACTCAACGAAATGGACCTGGTTCTGTCCGACTTGAAGATGGAAGAGATGGACGGCATCGCCGTGCTCGAACACGTCAAGGAAAAATGGCCGCAAACCGTGGTCATGCTCATCACCGCCTACGGCACGATCGAAACCGCCGTCGAGGCGATGAAGAAAGGCGCGTTCGATTTCATCACCAAACCCTTCAGCCAGGAAGAGTTGCGCTTCCGCGTCGATAAGGCGCTGGAGCACCACAACCTGGCGCATCAGAACGTCCGCCTCGAGCGCGAAAACGAATACCTGCGCCGCGTCGAAAGCTCCAGCTATTCCACCGAGGAGATGATCGGCAAAAGCGAGCCCATCGAGAAAATCAAAGACACCGTGCGCAAGGTCGCCGGCGGCGATTCCTCGGTGTTCATCCACGGCGAAAGCGGCACCGGCAAGGAGCTGATCGCCCGCGCCATCCACGATTACAGCCCGCGCGTGCAGGGGCCGTTCATCAAGCTCAACTGCTCGGCGCTGGCCGAAACGCTGCTGGAAAGCGAATTGTTCGGCCACGAAAAGGGCTCGTTCACCGGCGCGATCAAGCGGCACATCGGGCGCTTCGAGCTGGCCGACAAGGGCACGCTGTTCCTCGACGAAATCGGCGACATCAGCCCGCTGATTCAGCTCAAGCTCTTGCGCGTGCTGCAGGAAAAGGAGTTCGAGCGCGTCGGCGGCACGCAGACGATCAAGGTCGACGTGCGCGTGGTCTGCGCCACCAACAAGGATCTGAAAGAGGAAATCCGCAAGGGCAATTTCCGCGAGGATCTTTACTATCGCCTGCACATCATCCCCCTCGAGGTGCCGCCGTTGCGCGACCGCCTCGACGACCTGCCGTTGCTCGCCGAGCATTTTCTGATCAAGCTGATCGAGCGTACGCGCAAGCGCATCAAGGCGGTGGACGAAAAGGCGATGAAGGCGCTGACGGGCTATTCGTGGCCCGGCAACATCCGCGAGCTGGAAAACGTGCTCGAGCAGGCGATCGTTCTGTGCGAGGGCGAAACGATCACCTTCGCCGATCTACCGACCTTCGTGACCGGCAAGGGCGAGGAGCCGACGCTGCGCGCGCGCCTGGGCAGCAAACCTTTGCCCGAAATTCTCGACGACTTGGAACGGGATTTGATTAAGGAAGCCTATAGCAAGGCCAACGGCGTCAAAACCGAGACGGCCAAGATGCTGGGCATCAAGACCAGCGCGCTGTATTACAAACTGGAGAAGTACGGAATTTTATGAGTCCCGCGTTCCGCCAAGTGCGCCTTTTGCTGGCGATCCTGCTGCTGATCGTTACGGGATCGGTCCGGGTGGCGCCCGTTCGGGCGGCCGACGCCGATCCGCCGGTCATCAAGCGGCTCATCGACCAGTTCCGCGCCTACGAGGCGGAAAAAATCCTGCTCGACAAGAAAAAAGATGAGTTGCTCGTCGAACAGAACAAGCTGGCCGACGAGATCGAGTCGATCAAGGCGGAAGACCCCGGCCTGCTGGCCCGCATGCGCCTGGAGCGGCTGCTGTCGCGCAATCTCGAAGTTTCGCGGCAGCTCGATGAAACGGAAAAGGCGCTGGAAAACAACCGCTCGATGCGCCGCGAGTTGAAGAAGAAAATCTACTACGCCTACACCGGCGAGATGGAAACAACCATCAAGCAAATGCGCGAAACCAAAGACAAAAAAACCGCGGCCGACCTGGCGCGGCGCTTTTATACCCTGCAGCAGCGGCGCGATCCCTGGCGCATTTCCGCGGGCGTCGAACAGGATTTCAGCCTTTTCAAGGTGGAGATCGAGCCGCTCGACGGACCGGCCGAGATTCTCAATAAAGCCGACATTCTTGACGATCTGGTCGCCAAAATCCGCACCGCCATCGCCCGCATCGACCAGCGCATCAAGGTGCTCCAGCGCGAGCAGCGCCTCGCCGGCGAAATGCGCGATCTCGTTTCGGAAATGAACCTCTTCCAGGAGGGCGTGCGCTTCCACACCGGCGAAAGCGCGCAGCCGCGCGTGTTGGATCCGGATGAGGAGCAGCCCGACGAGGCAGGCGAGGGCGGCCTGCACATTCCGCCGCTGGCCGGCGAATCCGACAGCGTACCCGGATCGGAGCGCGCGACCCTTTCGATTCAGCAGGAAATCAAAAAGTTGACCGAGGAACGGCAGTATCTCGTCCGCCTGTCGGCCAAGCTTTCGGCCAAGGCGGCGGATTTTCGGAAAAAGGCACGGTCGATGCGCAAGCGGGAAAAGCCGCCCAAGCCGACGGTGCAACGCAATCTAAACAGCGGGAACAAGCAATGAGAATCAGGGGCAAACCGAACCTCTGCGGCATCTTGGGCCTGATCCTGTTCCTCGGGATATTCTCGGCGGGCGGGGCGCGGGCGGAGATGCGGCTCTCGCATTTGGCTTCGTTGTCGATGGAAGTGGACGACAACGTCTATCAGGCCAACCGCGACCCGGTGACCGACGTGCTCGGGCGGTTGTACTACGATTTTTCGTTCAACTACTTTCCGACGGTCAACAACCTGCTGCTGGCCGAATACCAACTCGGCGGGCGCATATACGCCAGCGAACACGACAAAGACGCCCTGATCAACCAATTGCAGCTCGGGTACACGAATTACTCGATTCCCACGGCCTATTTCGGCCTGTCGACCACCGGCAAACTGCGCAACATTCGCGACGGACAGGAGGACTACCTCAAACTGATTGGCGGGGCCTTCGCCGGTAAACGTTTTCTCGATGCCATTAACGCCGAACTACGCGCCGAATATAGCGAATTCGATTTTCATGAGTTCGATTACTACGACTATGTCAAACAAAGTTACGGGACGCAGTTGCGCTACGATTACCTGCGCTCGTTCTCGGTGGGCGCCGGCTACCGGTTCGAGCAAAAGACCTATCCGTTCAACGCCTACGAAAACGTCGGGCCCGAAGGCGGCAACGTCCTGCTGGTCGCCGGCGACGACAATCGCGTTGATAATCTCCATGAAATCAGCACCTTCGGGCGCTATCAGACCCTGCTGTTCGAGCGCAACGCCTTCTTGATCAACCTGTCGTACACCTACCAGTTCAACGAATCGAACTCCTACGGCGACAGTTACAACAACCACCGGGTGATTTTCGGTCTCTCGCAGGACCTGGTGGCCGGCGCCAATTTGCACCTGTTGGGCATCTTTCAGATGCGCGACGGCAGGGAAAAGGTCCTGATTCCACACAGTTACTCAATCGAGGAGGACGACGAAAACTACAATCAGGTGCATGTGCGCCTTACCCACAACTTCAACGAATACCTGCGCCTTCAGGCCAGCTATTCGCGATTTTGGAGCCACTACGATTTCCAGCGGCTCAACTTCGTGAAGAACCTGTACGCCCTGGGTCTGGCGGTTTCGTTCTAGCGGGAAGGGGGCGTGATGTATCAAAAAGTTGACGATCGTATCGAATACCTGAGACAAAAAGCCCTGAAACAGCCCGATTTCGGCCCCAAACGCAATATTTTAACTGGCATAAATATTGCCAGAGTGATAGAGAAGAGTCCGCTGAGGTATGTCGAAATGAGAAACCGCGCCGCACAATTCGTCATCATCGCCGCCGTGCTGGGGCTGCTCGCCCTGGGATTGATCGGCTGCGGCGACGACGGCATGGACATCGCGGCGATCGCCGGCGGCTCCGAAAATCCCCCCGACGTTCTCCAGGGCCAGGTGTTGCTCGAGAACATGGACCACCACGGCTCGATCCGCATCGAACTCAAGGAAATCGATCTCTCGCTGCTTACCGACGACGAAGGCGTCTATTCGCTGCCCAACGAAATCGCCGAGGGGCAGTGGACGGTCCGCGCGACCTATCCGTTCTTCAGCGCCCGCGAGCAGTCCTTCACCATGGTCAACGGCGTGCCCGAATCCGACCTGGAAACCATGGAGCTGGTGCAGGAAGTGTTCTTCGACGTCGAGCCGGAAAAGCTGATCTACACCTACGGCGAAACGGTGACGATCAACCTGCACGTGACCAACGTCGTCGATTACGACGTGACGCTGTCTTCGCTGACCAGCCCGATGACCGCCTTCGCCGTGCGCCACGAGGGTGTGACGGTGGTCGGCGGCCTGTTCCCGGGCCAGGGCGCCGAACCGCAGAGCGTGACCCTCGCGCCCGGCGAAACGCAGGATTTCGTGCTCAACTGGATCATCGACAATCCGGAACTGGGCGCCGGCGAATTTCAGATTTACGCGCTGCTGACCATATCCGAAACGTTCCCCGACTACTTCACGTCCGACTCCGAGGCGGCGGCGGAACTCAACGAGTCGCTTTTTGATAAGCTCGTTCCGGCGACGATCACGATTCAGTAACCGGCGCAACCGAACGGAGCCCGTACCATTCGACGGCAATCATCGCCATAGATGATTCGATAAATCACCCAAGAAAAATAGCCGTGCGTCGCGACGATGAAGGAAGCGAAGGCGACGTGTTTTACCGCTAATTGGAGGTTGACGATGCGCTCGAGTTGGATGGCGGTTTTGTGGCTGTGTGTCTTCCTGTCGATCGGCTTCGAGGTCGCCGCGGTTGCCGATGAGGCGGGCGGCGAAAAAGACGTTCCCATGATTCCCGCCGACTGGCGCGTGGAATCGGATCAAACCTATTCGCAATTCGGATTCAGCGTCGCTTCGGCGGGCGATGTGAACGGCGACGGCTACGATGACGTGCTCGTCGGCGCGGATAATTATTCTAACGGCCTGCAGGGCGAGGGCATGGTGTTTTGGTATCCGGGCTCGGTGACCGTCCCCGCGCTGACGCCGGCCTGGACCGCCGAAGGAAATCAATTCCTCGCCCAGTTCGGCTATAGCGTTTCCTCGGCGGGCGACGTGAACGGCGACGGCTTCGACGATGTGCTGGTCGGGATGCCGCAGGCCAACAACGGCAATTTCGACGAAGGCCGCATCGCGGTCTTTTACGGGTCGGCCGCCGGACTGGCGACGGAAGCGAGTTGGCAATTCAAGTTCGCTGAAAGCGGCGCGCACTTCGGCGGCAGCGTTTCGTCGGCGGGCGACGTGAACGGCGACGGTTATGACGACGTGATCGCCGGGGCGGTCGGTTGCAGCCACGGCCAGGCCAACGAGGGGTGCGCCTTCGTTTTTTACGGCTCGGCCGACGGGCCGTCCGCCGCGCCGGATTGGTCCGACGAATCCGACCAGGACGAAGCCCACTTCGGCTGGGGCGTGTCGGGAGCGGGCGACGTGAACGGCGACGGTTACGATGACGTGATCGTCGGCGCGCCGTCATACGCAAATGGCGAACTCTACGAAGGGGGCGCCTTTGTCTATCACGGCTCGGCCGACGGTTTGTCCGCCGAACCGGACTGGACGGCGGATCCGGATCAAACCGAAGTGTTTTTCGGCATGTGCGTTTCGTCGGCGGGCGACGTAAACGGCGACGGCTACGACGATGTGATCGTCGGCGGAAGCGGTTACGACGGCGTCTATGAGGACGAAGGGCGCGCCTTTGTCTTCCACGGCTCGCCGGCGGGCTTGTCCGCGGAGGCCGACTGGTGCATGGATTCGGGCCAAAGCGAGTCGGAATTCGGCTTGGCTGTGTCGGGGGCCGGCGACGTGAACAACGACGGCTTCGACGATGTGGTGATCGGCGCACCGTGTTTCGCGGAGAATCAAAACGAAGAAGGGCGCGTGTTCGTCTTTTACGGCGCGTCCGACGGCTTGTCCGCCGAAGCCGCCTGGACGGCCGAACCCAATCAAGTCGAGGCGTACTTCGGCGGCAGCGTTGCGGCGGCGGGCGACGTGAACGGCGACGGCTTCGACGACGTGCTGGTCGGCGCGTTTGCCTACGACAACGATCAACCCGACGAAGGCCGCGCGTACGTGTTCCTCGGCCGCTGCGAGGACGGCTGCGCCTTCGCCGGCGACTGCTACGAGGAAGGCGCGGCGCACCCGGAAAACGGCTGCCTGAAGTGCGCGGGCGACGATTGGGCCGCCGACGACGGGGCGGCCTGCGATGACGGATTGTACTGCAACGGCGCGGACTCCTGCGGCGCGGGCGCATGCTCGGTTCACGCGGGCGACCCCTGCGTGGCCCCAGCCTATTGCGATGAAACCGACGATCAATGCGTCGATCCGGGCGACGATGACAGCACCGACGACGATGACGACGACGATGACGACGATGACGACGACGATGATGACGGCTGCGGGAGCGGCTGCGGCGGTTGACCTTCGCCGGCGATTTTTATCGATTGGAGTTACTCTTCATCGGATGGCAGGCGTATAATCGGCCGTGAAACAAACGGGAGGGTGCCATGGACTTTTTCAAGTTTACCGCCCGCCGGCCGTTCGTTCTTTTGCTGGCTTTGACGGTATTGTTCGCGCCGCTCGCCTGCGGCGACGATGACGACGATGACGATACCACCGACGATGATGCCACCGACGACGATACCGCTGACGACGACACCACCGACGATGACACGACCGACGACGATACCGGCGATGACGATGAATTCGGCGTCGTGGCGTTCACCGAATTGTCCGACGACCGCATGGGTCTTTCCCTGGTGACCGAACCGCTGGGCGCGGTGACGCGGCTGGTCGACGTGGCCGATCACATGGCGATGTTCCCGGCCTTCAGCCCCGACGGGCTGACGATCGCCTTCGGCGCGAACCTGCACGACCCGGAGCCGGGCGTCAACTTCGCCACGATGCTCTACACCATCCCGACCGCCGGCGGCGAACCCGTGCGGCTGACCGACGAAGATTACCTGCTGGTCACCGAAAACACGCCGCTCTATTCGCCCGACGGGCAGACGATCGCCTACGTGCGTAGCCACATGACCGAACCGCCGGCGAACCTTGACCGCATCTGGCTGATGGACGCCGACGGCGGCAACCGGCGCGCGCTCTACGACGACACCGTGAGCGCCAACGACTGGAATCCCGCGTTTTCGCTCGACGGCCAATGGCTGGCGCACGTGTCCGACCGCGACGATTGGTGCGCCGATGTGTATCTGGCCGACCTGTTGCAAGATCCGCCGACCCGCACGCGCCTGACCGAGTCGGATTGCGCCAACGTGGACGGCAACTACCGGCCGTTCTTCGACGAGACGGGCGAGTGGATTTATTTCGAATCGGCGCGCGACGGTTCCTACGGTCTGTACCGCGTGGCGGCGACCGGCGGCACGCCGGAACTGATGTGGGACATTCGCTTCTGCACCGGCGACGAGCACCTGGGCGCGCCGTACTATTATCAGTTCCGGCCGACCGACGATCGCCTGAGCCTGATCGCCGCCGGCACGGTGGATCCTCCGATGCGCGTGTTCACCTTCGCAACGCTTGTGCCGGTCGCCACTCCTGTCCCGGTGACCGGTCTGGATGTCGATGCGGTCGATCCGGCCTGGTGGAAACCGGCGCAGTAACCAAAAAATCAAGACAGGATATTTTGCCCGCCGGTCTCATTTGCACACCGTTGGTTATCGCCAAACGTCAGGTTGGCCTTGCTTTACGAGGCAATAATGGAGTTCCGGATTCCGGCTCGGGAGCCGGTATGACGGAACCTCACCAGTTCGAACGTTCGTACTATTGGCGTGGGACACTTTTTCCCATGTGTCCCACCAATCATTTTAATAACCCATTGATATCATAGAATATTATATGGCGGACGGGGTGGGGCAAAGTGTCCCGAAGTGTCCCATCTGTCCCACGATATAGGATAAACCGGGACACGTAACAAATATATATCCCTGGGTTTATCCCCCGCGCGGCCCGGCCGTCGGCCGAGGTTTCACACAATGATAGCAAATCATAGGTCCAGGAATTATTCCTGGTAGGTCCAGGGATTATCCATGGTTATGCGATGTTCAGCGGGCCCAGGCCGCGCTCGACCATGAAGTCGCGCATTTTGTCGAGCAGGCGCGATTCGAGTTGGCGGATACGCTCGCGGGTGACGCCCAGGTGGTCGCCGATTTCCTGCAGGGTCAGCGGTTCGTCGGCGAGCAGGCGGTTGTTGAGGATGAACGATTCCTTGTCGTTGATCGTCAGTTCGAAGTCGGTGAGCGCCTCGCGGACTTTGACGATCTCCTCCTGGTTGGCCAACACCTCGTCCTGCCGGCTTTCGTGCCCCGTAATCAGGTCGCCGACCGAACCCTTGCCGTCCTCGCCGGCGGGCGCGTCGATCGA
>CALBTQ010000435.1 GCA_937967875.1 uncultured Pseudomonadota bacterium | reverse complement strand
CCACCGAGATCTACACTCTTTCCCTACACGACGCTCTTCCGATCTTCGCCGACGATCTCGAAGATAAAGATCATCGCTACGAACTGCCTTCCGGCAGCACGGTGCAGCCCGGCGAATACTTCGTGGTCAAGCAGGAAAAAGACGACGAAGCCGGCTTCAGCTTCGGCCTCAAATGCACGGAAGACACCGTTTATCTGCTTAACGGCGACATGAACGTCGTCGCGCAGGAAGCGATCGGCGACGCCCCCACCGGCAGCACCTGGGGCCGTCTGCCAGACACCACCGGCGACTTTCAGGAAACCAGCCCGACGCAGGGCAGCGCCAACCAGGAACCGGCCAGTACATCGAGCGCCCTGTTCGATCCGCTGACGGTCAACGCGGTGGATATCACCCTGTCGAGCGACGCAATCACCTCGCTGACCAGCGATCCGTATACCTACGTGGAAGGACAGGTGCAGGTCGCCACGTCCGCCGGCGCCAGCGACACGCTGACCGTGGGCGTGCGCCTCAAAAGCGGCGAATCCTTCCAGCCGATCACGGGCAAATCCGCCTTCAAGATCAAGCTGAATGAGTACGACTCCACCACGCGCCTGTACGGCCTGAAAAGCTTCAACCTCAACAACATGGTCAACGACGCGTCGATGATGCACGAAACCATCGCCTATGCGCTCGTGCGCGGCGCGGGCGTGCCGGCCGTTCGCACCGGCTACGCGTGGGTGACCGTCAACGGCGAGGACCGCGGCTTGTACGTCATCGTCGAAAACTATGACGACGTCTTCGCCGACATGAATTTCGACAGCACCGACCACGTCTACGAAGGCATGTCCGATCTGGAGCTCACCGAGCTCGACCAGATCGAAGTGGACGAAGGCGACTCCACCGACCGGCAGGATCTGATCGACCTGATCAACGCGATCAACGACACCGGCGACGACGCCTGGTTGGCGACGGTCGGCGCGCTGCTCGACCTCGAACAGTTCGCCAAATTCTGGGCGGCCGAAAACTACATCGGTCACAGCGACGGTTATGCGTTGGCCGCCAACAACTACTTCCTGCACAGCGACGACGACGGTTTCTTCACCATGATGCCCTGGGGCGCCGACAGTTGCTTCGTCAATGCGCCGGCCTTCCCCAGCGGCGCCAGCGTCTTGTGCACGCGTTGCCTGGCGATTACGGCCTGCGCCGCGGCCTACGATACGGCTCTGTCCGAATTGAAAACGCAAGTCGCCTCGCTCGCTCTCGACTCGTTCATCGACGACATCGACGGCGAGATCGCCTCGTACGTGCAGGACGATCCGTTGATGCCCTTCACCGTCGCCGAATATGAACAGGCGGTCGATGATCTGCTCACGTACCTGGAAAATCGCGCGAAGTAATTCACGTTCCGCCAAAGGCGGGCGTTGCGGGCCAAAGGAAAGAACACACGATGGAAAGCCTGTTGCTCAGTTTCGGTTCGGTTCAGCTCGAATGGAACAACGTCCTGCTGTCGTTCCTGCTCGCTTTCCTTTGTTCGAGTCTGGTGGCGACGGTTTATGAGAAAACCTTCGCCGGCCTTTCCTGGTCGCGCGGTTTGTTGCAGACGATGATCCTCGGCTCGATGACGGCGACCCTGATCATGATCGCCGTCGGCGACAACGTGGCGCGCGGCATCGGCATCGTCGGCTCGCTGGCGATCATTCGCTTCCGCACGAACCTGCGCGATCCGCGCGACCTCGTTTTTCTCTTCAGCGCCATGGGCGTCGGCGTCGCCTGCGGCGTGCAAAGTTACATTACTGCGATAATGGGCACGGCCTTTTTCTGCCTGGCGGCCCTGGGCCTGCATTTCACCCGCTTCGGCGAACGACGCTCGCACGACGGCCTGGTGCGTTTCCAGGCGCCGGTCGGCCCCGCGACCAGCGAGCACGTGACGCAGATCATGACCACGGTCCCCGCGCACTTCGCGCTGGTGACCATGCGTCCGGCCGCCCAAGGGGAAATCGTCGATTACTCGTTCCAGGTCCGTCTGAGCCGGGACGGGCAACAAGAACAGTTGCTGCGCGAGCTCGAACAAATTCGCGGCATTCGCGGTTTGTCCTACATCAATCAATCAACCACCGTCGAACTGTAGGCGCATGATGAATACGCTGACTCGTTACAAGTTCCACCTAATCTGGCTGGCGGCAGCGGCCCTGGCCCTCATCCTGTATTTCTTTTGGAATACGCACGCGAATTTTCTCGGCATCGTCGAAACCCGCACGCACAAGCTGGGCGCAGTGGAATCCGGACGCATCGCCACCATCAATCCCGCGCTCGGCCAGCGAGTGAAGGCGAATGAAGTGCTCGCCGAATTGGACACCACCGACCTGGATATTCAACGCGAAGCGCTGGAACGTGAGTTGGCGCGGCTGCGCGAAACGATCACCGCCGATCAGCACCGCTACACGTTGGAATACGAAAAACTGCTGCTCCAGCGCAACGAGGACAAACGACGACTGGCTGCGAAAAAGGCCGAACTCCAAGCGCTCAACGCCGAAATCAAACGCCTGACCGACGCCGAGCAACAAGGCCTCGGCCGGTCGCGCGAGTTGAGCGATCTGATCATCCGGCGCGACAGCGCCGCGCGCTACATCTCTGAGGAATCGACCGGAACAGGTTCGTCTCGCCGTCTCGCGTCATCAATGCCGACCGGCGCCGAACCGGTCGTGCTGTCCATGCTCAGCGAACACATCGAACACATCAACGAACTGGAAACGAAACTGCGCATCGTCGAAGAACGCATCCGCATGCGCAAAGTCGTTTCCCCATGCGACGGCGTGGTGGTCAAAATCAACTACCTGCCCGGCGACACGGTGGAAGGACTGGCGACCATCCTCACCGTCGAAGAACCGACCGCCGCTTTCGTCGATGTGTACATTCCCGAAACCGCCGACCGCAAGCCGCAATTGGGCGAGCGTGTGACGGTCTATCCGCGCCGCAAAGGCGTACTGGCCGCGAAAGGCACCATTATCTTTATCGACCCCGGCTACTCAGCCGTTCCGGAACGGCTGGCGTTTCGCCGGATCATCTATTGGGCGCGAAAGTTTCGCGTCAGGCTCGACGATCGACACGGTCTCATGCCCGGGGAAACCGCCGAAGTGCAAATACTCGGCGAACTTAATCCGCTCAATGAAGCGCAAGCCGAAGAGCGGATTACCCCTTCCCTTTCCGATCTCCACCATTCGCCGGCGCGAACCGTTACGATCTCGTCGATGTCCGAAATCGACGTTTCCGATCAACTGCATCTACGCAGTCGATTTGAACCGTCCGGCAT
>CALBTQ010000434.1 GCA_937967875.1 uncultured Pseudomonadota bacterium | reverse complement strand
GATCGTATTCGGTGACTGGAGTTCAGACGTGTGCTCTTCCGATCTCATCGTCGGCACGGCGTTGTCGCAATACTGAAGATAATTACGGCAACGCCATGTGCAGGCGGACCAACTCGGTCACGGTGCGGCAGATGGGCAGCAGCTCGTTACGGTCGACCATATCCAGCGTGTCGTTTTCGTCCAGCAAATAGTAGGGACAGCCGATCCACGAAATAACCGGCACGCCCGCTTCGACGACGTATCCGGATGCATCCGAGGTCGGCACCGGCGCGATCAGATCGGACGGAATCGACGCCGTGTTTTTCGCCGGGTATGCCGACAGCGCGCGAATGACCGAAGCGATGGTCGTCGGTTCGCCGGAGGTGAACATGACCGTCAACGCGCTGCGGCCGGTGGGCACATAACGTCCATCGCGTTCGGCGACTTCCTTCGCGCCCAGATGCTCCAGCGTGATGAGGATGCGCGTTTTTTGCATAATCTCCGGATGTCGACGAGCGAATTCGTGCGCGCCCTGCGAGCCGTAAAAATGTCCGGCATCGACGACGAAGACCAACGTTTTAGGGCGACGCTCCAGCGGCGCCTGCGCCCAAGCCCACGCCTGCGCCAACACTTGAATCACGCCCGCGCCGTCCTCCACCGCGCCTTTGAATGGGCTGTCGTGGTGCGAGGTCACCAGGATCGTCTCGTCGGACATGCCGGGCAAGACGCCCCAGATGTTATGCATCGTTCCCGGTTCGATCGTCCCGGTCAGCGTCAGCGTGGCCGAAGCGCCGTTTTTGGCCAGCGTGCGCAGGGCGATGCCGTCTTCCCGCCCCACCCACAACGCGGGCAACGGCTTCATGATGCCGTCATAGGGACCGTAGTGCGTATTCGAGTTGGTCGGTTGGTCGCGTAGAATCAGGCAAACGCCGACCGCGCCGCGCCGCACCGCCTGCCAGTAGACATCCTTCGCCGGCGCTTCCTCCGCCGTGTTCGCCCCGCCGATAAAATTCTGCCGTACGAAATTCAGATACTGCGACGACCAAGGCGACACCGAACGGTCGGGATCGGACAGCACATAGCTGGCGCGCAGCAACTTCATCAGCATCCCGGTGGGCATGCGCGGAAACGGCACGTCGGCCACAACGATCTTCCCGGCGACGTCGACGCGCGTAAAATCCTTGGCCGTGCCGGTGCCGACAAACGCCAGCGGCGCAGTCACGCCCTCCGGCGGCGTCATCGCCGTGTTGATCACGTGAAAGGTCGGGATTTCCCTGCCCTCGACCGTCAACGACCACGCGTGCGCCGTCCACACCGAAATGGCGATCGGATCCTGCGTGATGTTTTGCAGACCGATTTCCCGCATGCGCTCGGCGATCCACAATTCCGCCTGCCGCCCCTGCGGCGTACCCGGACGACGGTGTTCGGTTTTGCACAAGCCCTGCAACCACGATTCGAACTGAAGCACATCGGGCAGAAACGCCGGGCCCTTCTCGATGGGCAGTTGCGGCGCCATGGCCTCGGCCTCGCGACGCGCCCGCCAGATGGTCGGCAAGCGGCGGACGATGCTCGTTAATGCGCCGGCCGTGCTGGTGGCTGAGGTGTTTTCCCAGGTTCCCCGTTCGTGGCTCATGTCCGTCTCCGTTGTTGATCTAAAGCACCATGCCAGATTCTAAATAAAAATTCTATGTTCGGGATAAAATTCGGATAATCGTCCGACGATAAATTATTTTTGCTGCATTTCGATTGCCTGCGCTTGGCGCTTCCGTATAATAAAGTGTTTTGCTTTGTACCGTCCGTACAAGGAGTTGATTTCATGAAACGCACTTTCTTAGTAATGACCATGGCGATTGCCTTGCTCGGTTTATGGACCGGCCTGGCGGCGGCCGAATACCTGGTCGGCCTGACCCATGGCACCGACAAGCAGCGGCCGGAGTTTTCGTTTACTCCCCGCGATTCTTTCCATCTGCAATCGGCGCGCAACGAATGGGAACCTTTCGCCGTGGTGATTCGCGACAGCGCCGGGCTGACCAACGTAAACGTCGAGGTCAGCGAATTCACCGGACCAGGCGAGGCGATCACCGAGATTGAACCGTACCGCGTGCACTATGTGCCGGTGCCGGTCGAGCGCATCAGCCATCTGCCGCCCGATCCGTCGCTGGCCGGTTATTGGCCCGACGGTCTGGTGCCCTTCGTCGACCATTATGTCGGCGAGGACCGCGCCGGCGCGCCGTTCGACCTGGCGGCCGATTTCACGCAGATCATCTTCATCGACTTGTTCATTCCGGAAGATCAGACACCCGGCAATTACAGCGCGACGGTGACGGTCACCGCCGACGGGCGCGATTCCTGGACCGGCACGGTGACGTTGGAAGTCTGGGATTTCGCCATTCCTACCGGCATTTCGCTAGCCAGCAATTACGGGTGGAGCTTGGGTTCGGTGTACAATTGGCACACCGCGCACGGCGGCGTCTCCAGCCGCGACGACCTCAACATACGTTACATGGAAGAGTTCGCGCGGCACCGCATGTCGCTGTACAATTGGAACACACGCAATCCTTCCTACGAGTGGAACGAAGGCACTCAGTCGATCGACTGGAATTGGACGGAATTCGACGCGGTCGACGGTCCGATCCTCGACGGCACCTTCTATCGACCGGGCTATAAATTCACCGGCTACACTCTGCCCGGCGTCCCGGCCTGTCCGTCGGGCGTTGATCCGACGGTCTGGGAACAGGCTTACTGGGGCGGCTGGGCGCAGCACTTCCGCGACCAAGGATGGAACGACGTACTGTTCTACTACATGCCCGACGAACCGCGCCCGGAAATGTACCCCGCTTTGCGCGATCTGGCCGCGCGGCTGCACGCCGCCGACCCGGATCTGCAACCGATGGTCACCGAGCAGTTCGAGGAAGGTCTGGCCGGCGATGTGGACATCTGGTGTCCCGACGAACCGCTGTTCAGCGACTCGATGCCCTTCCCGCCGTTCCCCGAAGTGTACGACGAGCGGCGCGCGCTGGGCGAAACCACCTGGTGGTACAACTGCGTGAGCGCCGTGATGTTCTTCGATTACGCCAGCCACGCGGTCGACGCCGAATCCAGTTACATGCGCATCTGGACGTGGCTGACCCGCCGGTATCACTTCACGGGCATTTTGTTTTGGCACACGGTGTACATCATCGGCCAGGGTCGCGACGTGTGGGATTCGATGTTCGCCGAGCCGTTCTTCCAAGGCGACGGCACGGTGATCTTCCCCGGCACGATCGACCGTATCGGCGGCACGACCGATATTCCGGTAGCCTCGCTGCGCATGAAATACCTGCGCGAAGCAATGGAGGATTACGAGTACTTCCACATTCTGGACGAACGCGGCGACGACTCGTGGGTCGATGCGATCACGCGGACCGTCGCACCGAAAACCTACAACTGGGAGCACGACTGGAGCACGCTGCTGACTTGGCGCGAACGCGTGGCGCAAAAAATTATGGGCACGGCCGACGAGACACCGCCGGCGGCGCCGACCGCCCTGAGCGCCGAGGGAATCGTCGACGGCGTGCAGTTGCATTGGACCAAACCGACCGCGGCCGATTTGGCCGGTTATGACCTCTGGTACGGCCTGTACGAAGACGACGCCTACCTGGGCGGCACGCTATACGATGCTGGTGCGACCGGCGCGCAGGTGTTGGGTTTGCTGCCGGACCGCGAATATCGCCTGTGGGTGCAGGCTTTCGACGAAGCGGGCAATCGCTCGGTCGCCAGCGAGGTGGTGACCGCCACGCCGTTGGACGAGGCCGACAACGGCTCGAACGCCGACGATGACGAAGGCATGGACGACGACGATGACGCGGGTGGAAACCGCAACGGCGTCGGAGTGACTTCGTCCGCCGATGACGACGACGACGCACCGTCCGTCGGATGTGGAGGGTGAGATCATGAAACGAAATATTTTGCTGCTGATCGCCCTGTTGTCCCTGCTGTTGCTCGTCGGCTGCGATTGCGGCGACGACGATGACGATAACGACGACAACGATACGGACGCCGACGACGACGATGCGACGCCGGACGACGACGATGACGACGACACCCTCGACGACGATACCGGCGATGACGACACCGGCGACGACGATACCGGCGATGACGACACCGGCGACGACGATACGATCGACGACGACGACACCACGCCCGAATGCGATTGGGACAGCTACAATCCGCTGATGGTCGCGGGCAAAACCGCCCTGGGCGATTACGATCCGGAAACGGCGGCGGCCAGCTTCGACGCGGCGGCCTCGACCTGCCCGGAAGTCGGCGACGCGCAACTGGGCAGCCTGCTCGCGCAGTTCCAGGACCTGGTGAAAACGCTGCAGGAAGTCTTCGCGCAATACCCCGAATTTCCGTTCATCGATTGGGCGGCGTTCCAGCAGTCGATTCTCGACGACCTGCTGCCGCTCAACGCGGGCTTCATCGAAGTGGCCGAAGCGGTGCAGGTCGACTTCCCGCAAAATCGGTTGTACGTGCCCTCGCTGCCGGTTCTCTGGAGCGGTGAGACGCTCGTGATCGACTGCGGCGGCGAGTGGGATTACGCCGACGTGCTCAACATCGCGGCGATCGGCAACCTGATCGACGCCGTCGAGCGCTTCTTCCTGGCCTTCGAACTGGAAGCGGACTGGACGTTGCTGCAGGC
>CALBTQ010000433.1 GCA_937967875.1 uncultured Pseudomonadota bacterium | reverse complement strand
AGATCGTATTCGGTGACTGGAGTTCAGACGTGTGCTCTTCCGATCTGCCCGCATGTTTGGCGCGAATGGCTTTGGTCGTGCCGTGCTCATCCTCGAAGGCTTTCACCTGCCGCGTGAGTTCCGTGTCGGTCGGCACGCTCACGGTCAGCTCGACCAGGTCGTAACGGAACCGGTTGCCGTCCTCGCGCAAGTCGGTCAGTTCTTTCTGCCAGCGTTCGATGTTCTTTTTGTAGCGGTCGTAGCGCGCCTGCAGCGACGCGTCGCCGGCCAGAAATTCGGCGATCTTTTCCGCGCCGCCGGCTTGCTTGTTCAGCGAATCGACGTACTCCTGATAGCGAGCGATCTTGCGCTCCAGCATCTGCCGCTCGCCTTCGTCGGCGAATTTTTTGCCCGCCTCGACCAGCGTGATGTCCAGCCGGCCGACATAGCGCCCCAGTTCGTAAACGCTGACCACCGGCACGTCGTTGTTGTGTTGCACCTGGT
The DNA here is from genome assembly GCA_937967875.1 of uncultured Pseudomonadota bacterium. Lineage (GTDB taxonomy): Bacteria > Lernaellota > Lernaellaia > Lernaellales > Lernaellaceae > CALBTQ01. The sequence goes on along the minus strand of CALBTQ010000433.1, from coordinate 2,540 downwards.
GGGTGAGCATCTTGGCGTCGCGGCTCTTGAGGACGAAGTCCACGCCCTCGACCGCCGTCAGCACCGCCTGAAGTTGCTCGTAATCGAGGTTGGCCACCAGCACCAGCAGGTCGCATTCCTTGCGCAGCAGCGGCGCGTATTGCGCGGCGGCGGCCACCGGATCGGCGATGACGATCTCCGCGGGCAACGACAATTCCTCGATCCCGATTTTCTTCCGGTCGCTGACCAGCCCAAGCAACCCCACGCGCAGCCCGCCGCGTTCGAGCACCAGCGTCGGCTGCCACAGCGGCTTGTTGGTCGCCGCGTCCAGCACGTTCGCGCCCAAGATCGGAATATTCATAATCTGCGCGGCCTGTTTGAGCGGCGCGACGCCCAGCGCGTAATCGCGCGCGCCGAACAGCACCGCGTCGTACCCCGCGCGCCGATAGGCTTCGGCGATCAGCGGCGCGCGCAGCTCTTCAACTTTGCGTTCTTCGTCGGTGGCGGGCTGCACCGGATACAGAAAATCGCCCGCTTCGATCGCCAGCAATCGCGCGCCGTCGTTTTTCTTCCAATCGGCGATCAGCCCGGCGCGGCGGTCGATGCCGCCCGAGATGCCGCCTTTGCAGCCGCAGTCGGCCAGTTCGCCAAGCGCGTCGTTGGTGAAGGCCAGGGTCACGCTCCGGCTCGGCTTCGCCGGCTGCGCCTGACAGCCGATCGCCAACGCGATCAACAACAGCAACAAAAGAATGCGTGCGGTTTTATTCATCTTCTTCTTCGTCGGCCTGCGCGGCCCGGTTCAGAATTTCGGTGATCGGCTTGCGGGGGATGAACGGCGTCAACGCCACGCCGAACGGTGCGGCGCTCGTCAGCCGGCCCACGCCCGCCCGGATCTCCCAGGTCGGCAGCAGCCGGCCGCTCGCCGACATGGTAGTGTCGAAAGCGACGATTCCCCGCTTCGCCGAGCCGGTCAGCGCCAGCAACTGCGCCGACAGGCGACTCATGGAATCATAGCCCTCCTGGCGTGTCAAACCGCGCGCCGTGCGCCAACGGTGCCAATCCATGCAGGCGACGAAGCGATCGATACGCTTGCTTGCCAATGCGTTCAGGTCGAGCCCCGTTTCCAGCCGATAGGCGTTTTGCTCCAGCGGCGCGGGCAGCGGCAGCGCCAGACCGATGCGGCAACCAGGCGCCGCCTTGCGGATCGCCGCGACGATCGTCTCGACCGCGTGGTTGATCTGCCCGGCCTGCGCTTGGCGCAACGCCGCGAAGGCCGCGTTGTCCAGACCTTGCGTGCGCCAGGCGTACTTCTCGGCGGGCAGGGCGCCCATCGTCGCGGGCCAGTCGATCTCGCCGCCGGCCGGTACGGTCGCCGCGTTGCGCGCCTGCTCGCTCATCCCTTCGCCCGGCGCGATCGCCAGATCGCGGTCGAGCCAGATTTCATCGACGCCCGCGCGCGCCAGATCCTCGGCCCGCGCGGCCAGTTGCTTGATCTCGCCTTCGTCGAACAGGTTGCGGTGACGCTCGTCGGCGACGAACATTTTGCTTTCCCGATCCCAACGCCGCTCGGTGTTTTCGCTTCCTTCACGCGGCGGAATCGCGCGCGTGGGCAACACCGCGATCAACTCCAGGTCGGCCTTGTGCGCGGCGGCGACCATCCGCGGCAGAACCTCGCCGCACACCGGCGCAGCCTGCGTGGCGAAATACGCTCCGTGCAGCGGCGGCCGTTTCACCAGCCGATGCGCCGGGCGTCCGGGCAGCCGGTAGGCGTCGACGGCCAGCGCGTTGTAGCCGTTGCTCGCCAGAGATGAAGCCAGCCGCGCCAGTTCCTCGTCGTCGGTTTGCGCCAACCGCCCGAGCCACGCGACCAGCGGCCGGCGTTCCTCGCGCCGCACGCGAGGCAGGGGCAGGGCCTGATCGCCGGCCTTCTCGCGCGCCTGTTCCAGCCGCCGGCGCACCTCGGCGATCGCCGCTCCGGTCGGGTAATTGCGCAGGTAATGTTCGAAGTGCGTGACCGCCGCCGCGTATGCTTCCCGCCGATAGGCCGCCTCGCCGGCCTTGAACGTCGCGTCCGCCGCGAAGGGCTCGTTGGGGGCCGTGCGGTAGACGGTCATCATCTCGGATTCGGCCCGCTGATAATCGCCCTGATAAAACGCAGTCAGCGCCCGGTCGTAGCGTTGGCGCGCGGAAGGCTCCGCCGCGTCCGCCGACAGCCACGCGAGGCATCCGCAAATAAGTATGCACCATAAGGCGATTTGTCTGTTTTTACGCACGTTGTCTTCACTATCACCAAGTGGCCGTCGAGCGCAATCGGCAATTGACAGTCGGTCGTCTTGTGCTATCTTCTCTCTCCTAATTGTTCCGGCTCAAACGACTTGATAATGAGGTACGATTTCGATGAGTGAGAAGAAGACCAACTACAAAGACACCCTGGCGCTGCCGTTCACGGAATTTCCGATGAAGGCCAATCTCGCGCAGCGCGAACCGGAAATGCTCAGTCGTTGGGACGAGATGGAAGATCGGAAGAGCGTCGTGTAGGGAAAGAGTGTAGATCTCGGTGG
>CALBTQ010000432.1 GCA_937967875.1 uncultured Pseudomonadota bacterium | reverse complement strand
GCGGTGCATCGAGCTGACGCCGGAGATGGTCGTGGTGACGCCGGGAGCCAAGCCGATCATGTTTTTCATCATCCTGGCGACGGCGGGTGAAGGCGACGAGGTGATCTATCCGAATCCGGGGTTCCCGATTTACGAAAGCGTGATCAACTTCGTCGGCGCCAAGCCGGTGCCGCTGCCGCTACGCGAGGAGAAGGGCTTTTCCTTCGATCCGGAGGAACTGGTCGAGCTGATCACGCCGCGCACGAAGTTGATCATCCTCAACAGTCCGCAGAACCCGACCGGCGGCGCGCTGAGCAAGCACGATCTGGAAGTGGTCGCCGAGGCGGCCAGGCGTCACGGCGTGTGGGTGCTGGCCGACGAGGTGTACAACGCGATGCAGTACGAGGGGACGTTCCAGTCGATCGCCTCGCTGCCGGGCATGCGCGAGCAGACGATCATCCTCGACGGCTTTTCGAAGACCTACGCGATGACCGGCTGGCGGATGGGTTACGGCATCATGCCGCCGCGGCTGGCCGAGCACATCACGCGGCTGGCGATCAACTGCAACTCATGCACCTCGACCTTCAGCCAGCGCGCGTGTCTGGCGGCGCTGGACGGGCCGCTCGACGAGGTCAAGGCGATGGTGGCGGCGTTTCGCGAGCGGCGCGACGCGATCGTGGCGGGGCTCAACGAGATCGAGGGCGTCAGTTGCCTCAAGCCCAAGGGCGCGTTTTACGTGTTCCCGAACATCAAAGGCACGGGCAAATCCAGCGCGTGGCTGGAGAATTATCTGCTCAACGAGGCGGGCGTGGCTTGTCTGTCGGGCACGGCGTTCGGCAAGTTCGGCGAAGGATATTTGCGCTTGTCCTACGCGGCGAGTCTGGAGAAGATAAAGCAAGCGCTGGCGAACATCGACGAGGCGCTGCGCAAGCTCTAGCGCGTCAGTAAGCGCGTTCGACGATGAAGCGGGCCAGGGCGCGCAGCGCTTCGGCGCGGTCGTCGAAGTCGGCGATGGCGTCCAGCGCGTCGGCCAGCAGCTCGGCGAGGAATTTCTTCGAGCCGTCGATGCCCAGGCGGTCGACGTAGGTCGTTTTGCCCTGCTCCTTGTCCGAGCCCACCGGCTTGCCGAGTTTTTCCTGATCGGCGACGACGTCGAGCACATCGTCGGCCACCTGGAAGGCCAGGCCGATTTTTTCCCCGAAGACGGTCAGTTTGGCGAGCGCGGCTTCGTCGGCGCGCGCGACCAGAGCGCCGTTGCGTACGGCGCAGATGAGCAGTTGCGCGGTCTTGGCGTATTCCATCAACTCGAGGTCGGCCACGCTGGCGTCGCCGCGTTCGGTGAGGATCATGTCGAGGCTCTGTCCGCCCATGGTGCCGGTCCAGCCGATGGCGCGGCTGGTTTCGGCGACAATGCGCGCGGCGATCGCCGGATCGATTTTTCCGTCGACGGCCTGCCGGGTCATGATTTCATAAGCCCAGGTAAGCAGACCGCAGCCGGCCAGCAGGGCCTGGGCTTCGCCGTAGACCATGTGGTTGCTGGGTTTGCCGCGCCGCAGGGCGTCGTTGTCCATGGCGGGCAGGTCGTCGTGGATAAGCGTGTAGGTGTGGATCATCTCCAGCGTGCAGCCGTAGGTGAGGGCGAGGTCCTCGTCGCCGCCGCAGGCCGCGCAGGCGGCCACGCACAGCGTCGGGCGGATGCGCTTGCCGCCGGCAAACAGCGAGTAGGCCATCGCTTCCTTGACCAGGGCGAAGGGGCCGGGATCGGCGTCGGTCAGTTCATGAAGGCGTCGCTCGGCGGCATGGGCGCCGGCGTCGATGTATTGCTTGATGTCCAAAGTCGTTATCCTGTCATTGAGTGTCGTCGTCGTCGCCGGGTTCTTCCTCGATGACCACCTGGAACATGTCGGTTTCGAAGGCTTTGACGCAGCCCTCGGTGTGTTCGGCGTAGACTTTGAAGTATAGGCTGCAGGTGCCCGATTCGCAGACCTCGTCGCCGGTGAAGGTGCGCAGGTAGCGATAGTGATCGGCTTCGGTGCGCACCAGATCGAACACCTCGCCGGTCGGCTGGCCGTTGGAGGCGTAGAGTCGGGCGTAAACGCGTTCGACTTTTTTATTGACCGACTTGGTTTTGAGGCGCACATACAGTTCGTACACGCTATCGCCGCCGCCGACTTCCGGGTACACCTGATAATCGGCGAACGAGGGGCAATCCTCGTCGTCGTCGTCATCGTCGCCGCAGGCCCACAGCGCCGCACTAAGCGCCAGGGTCAGCAAGAGAAACAGGAACACATTGGTTGCCTTCACGCCTTTTCTCCCATGGTCGTTCATCGGATCATCGTAGGAAGGCCCGCGCCGCCGGTCAACCCTTGGCCAGCCAATCGGCGATGTGCGGATGCACTTCGCGATCCACGTCCTTGCCGACGAGGATGGTCATGTGGCCGTATTCGTCGTCCTGGCCGAACTCTTCGCCCAGCGGCACCCATTTTTTTTCGTCGGCGCCGATGCGCTCGTAGGCTTCTAAGACCGGGCCGAAGCCGACGGTGGCGTCTTTCTTGCCGCACATGATCAGCGTGGGCGTGGTGATTTCGCCCATCGACTCGGTCAGGTCGCGGCCGTCGTCGCCGAGCAGATGACCGTGCTCGACGCAGCGGGCGAGGTCGACCAACAGCGACATGGGCGTCTGGTCCTGGCAATTGGCGGCCGACAGCGTGTAGTCGCCGGGCCGCAGGTTGATGTTGCCGCTGACCAGTTGCAGCGGGCGGAACCATTCGAACATCGGCGCCACGCACTGGGTGAGCTTGCGCAACGGAATGCCGGGAATGACGTACCTGAGCGGCGTCAGCTTGTGCGCCGGGCGCATGTGCTCGAGGTTCGCCGGGCTGGCGAGAATCACGCAGCGGTCGATTTTCTCGGCCACGGGCATCTGCAGAAAGCAGTAGGCGATCATGCCGCCCATGCTGTGACCGACGTAATGGATTTTTTTCGCTCCGGTCAGTTCGCAGACTTTGTCGACCGCGGCGGGAATGTCGAAGTTGTAGTGATCCGAGAGGATCCAGCGCAACGGGTGACGGCGGCAGGGACCGCCTTTTTCGCTGAGGCCCGCGCCGCGCAGATCGAGGGTGAAGGTCGGGTGTCCTTGCGCGGCGAGCAGGCGCGCGATGCTGGTGCGTTCGGTGAGGTCGTAGCTGTGATGGTTGCCCGACAGGCCGTGGCAGCACAGCACGGGGCGTTTCTTTTTTGCGCCTTTGACTGGCGCGTAGTAATGCAGCGCGAGCTTCCAGCCGTCGCGAGTCTGAACGAAATGCACGGCGTCGGGCCGGCGGTCGTTGGCGTAGAGGTTGCCAGATCGGAAGAGCACACGTCTGAACTCCAGTCACCGAATACGATC
>CALBTQ010000431.1 GCA_937967875.1 uncultured Pseudomonadota bacterium | reverse complement strand
CTCTTCCGATCTGACATCGCCCGCGGCATCGCCGCCGCCGGTAAAAACCCGCGTTGTCTCGGGCGGACAATCAACCTGGGCAGCGGCAAAGAAATCAGCATCAACACGTTGGCGCAGTTGATCGGCAAAGTCGTCGGCGACGAGATCAAGATAGAACGCCATCCCGCGCGACCGGGCGACACCCGACGGTTGATTGCCGACATCGAGTCGGCGCGCCGCTTGTTATCCTATCAACCAAGCGTCGCGTTGACCGAGGGCTTGCAACATCTGCTTGCTTGGTACAAAGAACAAAGCCTTTCTGCCAACGAACTGTTGGCCGTCGAAAGCGAATTCGCCTGGCAACCGGAGTCGAAATGAGCGACGAGTTCATCCCGGTGGCCAAGCCCTGGTTGGGTGCGGAAGAAAGCGAAGCCGTCGCACGCGTCATCGAATCCGGCTGGGTAACGCAGGGTCCGGAGGTTGCCGCCTTCGAGCAGGAATTCGCCGCGCTTGTGCAAGCCCCGCACGCCTGTGCGACGACCAACGGCACGTCCGCTTTGCATCTGGCCTTGCTGGCGGCCGACGTCGGACCCGGCGACGAAGTGATCACGGTCAGTCATTCGTTTGTCGCCACTGCCGCGGCGGTGCGCATGTGCGGCGCGACGCCGGTATTCGTCGACATTCAACGCGACACGTTCAACCTCGATCCCGCGCTGGTTCCAGCAGCGATTTCCAAAAAAACCCGCGCCATTCTTTGCGTGCATCAGCTCGGTATGCCCTGCAACCTGCCGATTTTACAAGATATCGCCGCCGCGCACAAAATACCGCTGATCGAAGATGCCGCCTGCGCGATCGGCAGTCGCATATGCCGGGACGGCCAGTGGAAACCGATCGGTAAACCGCATGGCGATCTGGCCTGTTTTTCCTTCCACCCGCGCAAGGTGCTGACCACCGGCGAAGGCGGCATGATCACCACGGCACGGCCGCAATGGGATCAACGATTGCGCCTGCTGCGCCACCACGGCATGAGCATCCCCGACACGGTGCGGCACCAAAGTCACAAGGTCATTTTCGAAACGTATGTCGAAACCGCCTATAATTATCGAATGACCGATCTGCAGGCGGCGATCGGGCGACAACAGTTGAAACGACTGCCGACGCTGATCGAGCGTCGCCGCGAATTGGCCGCACGCTATTCCCGGACCCTTGCCGGTCTTGAGGCGATCATTACCCCGACGGAACCCGATTGGACGCAAAGCAATTGGCAAAGCTATTGCGTTGTGCTGGCCGAGCGCATCGATCAACGCGCCTTGATGCAATACCTGCTCGATCATGGCATTGCCACCCGCCGCGGCGTCGGTTGCGCGCACCGCGAACCGTCATTCAAGAATGTTCCCTGGCGCGCCGGTAGTTCCTTGGCGGTTGGTGAATGGATCAGCGATCATTCCATCATCTTGCCTTTGTATCCGCAAATGACCGACGCGCAACAGGATAAGGTTATCGCTCGGCTCAGATCATATTTGTGACAATAAATATTCTCTTGTTTTCTCTTTTCAAACAAATCTGTTGTATAGCCTTACGACGACATTGAATTGATACGCCATTCGCTCTTGACGAAACCGTCGCTTGTTAAAGCCGGGGCAATATACTAAAATGCGAAGTTAAGGATTTTCCAATGAACACGAGCGATTAGCGTATGCGCACACTGTCGATAATCATTCCCCTTTATAACGAAGCGCCGAACCTTGCGGAGCTGATGCGGCGCTTGCCCGACGCTGTCGATGCGCTGCCCGACACCGCTTGTGAATTTGTTTTTGTTGACGACCACAGCCTCGACGACACCTTCGTCCTGCTGCAAAAATTTGCCGCGGATGATCCGCGAATTCGTCTCTTACGCCTGGCCCGCAATTGCGGCAGCCACACGGCGATTTTCGCCGGATTGATGCACGCCACCGGCGATGTTGTCTGCGTTTTGCCGGCCGATTTGCAGACACCGCCGGAAATAATTACTGATATGTTGGCCAAATTCGACGAAGGGTATAAAACGGTCTGGGCCTATCGTCGTTCGCGAAACGGCACGAATGGCCATCTCTTTTTTCCGCAGTTGTATTACCGGCTGATGGAGAAAGTCATTCTGCCCGGCCGTTGGAACAAGGGCGCCGACGTCTTTCTGGTCGACCGGCAGGTCGTGCGGGCAATTCGTCAACATTGGCAAGCCGACAGCAATCTGTTCGCCCTGATCGCCTGGCTCAACATAGATCGGAAGAGCACACGTCTGAACTCCAGTCACCGAATACG
>CALBTQ010000430.1 GCA_937967875.1 uncultured Pseudomonadota bacterium | reverse complement strand
TGGCTTGATCTGCCTGCCGATGACCGAGGAGCGCGCCGATTTTCTCGAGCTCACGCCGATGGTCTCGAACAACAACAGCCGTTTCGGCACTGCCTTCACCGTGAGCATCGAAGCGCGTCACGGCGTGACCACAGGCATCAGCGCCCACGATCGCGCCCGCACGATCCAGGCCGCCGTCGCCGACGAGGCGCAGCCCCACGATCTGGTGTCCCCCGGCCACATCTTCCCGCTACGCGCCCGCAACGGCGGCGTGCTCAAGCGCACCGGCCAGACCGAAGGGTCTGTCGATCTGGCGCGGCTGGCGGGACTCAAGCCGATGGCGGTCATCTGCGAGGTGATGAAGGACGACGGCACCATGGCCCGTCTGCCGGACCTGCAAAAATTCGCCGCTCAGCACGATCTGCTGATCGCCTCGGTCGCCGACATCATCGAATACCGCATGAAACATGAAATCCACGTGAAGTGCGTGGCCTCGGCCAATCTGCCGACCGAACACGGCGGCTCGTTTACGGCCAAGGTGTTCACCTCCGACGTCGACGGCATGGAGCACGTGGCGTTGGTCAAGGGCGACGTGGATACGGACGATCCCGTGCTGTGCCGCATTCACTCCAGTTGCCTGACCGGCGACGTGTTCGCTTCCAAGCGTTGCGACTGCGGCAATCAGCTTCATCAGGCGATGGAGATGATCGACCAGGCGGGCAAGGGCGTGGTGCTCTACATGAACCAGGAAGGGCGCGGCATCGGTCTGACCAATAAAATCAAGGCCTACGCGCTGCAGGAGCAGGGGCTGGACACCGTCGAGGCCAACATCGAATTGGGCTTCGCGCCGGACCTGCGCGACTACGGCGTCGGCGCGCAAATTCTGGTATCCTTGGGGGTGAAGAATCTGCGCTTGCTGACCAACAATCCGAAAAAAGTGGTCGGTCTGTCCGGCTACGGTCTGAACATCGTCGAGCGGGTGCAGATCGAGGTTCCGTTGACGGAAGAGACCAAACGCTATATGGAAACGAAAGCGACCAAAATGGGCCATCTGCTTGCTCAGGTGAACAACGGGGCAAAGGGGGAAGAATGAAGGTCCTCGAAGGCGAACTTTCCGCGAAAGGATACCGCTTCGGCATCGTGGTGGGCCGGTTCAACAATTTCATCACCGGCAAACTGCTGGACGGTGCGATCGACGCAATCGTCCGCCACGGCGGCGACAAGGAAAACATCACCGTCGTCTGGGTGCCCGGCGCGTGGGAGATTCCCATGGCGGCTCAGCGGTTGAGCGCAAGCGGCAATTGCGACGCGGTGGTGGCGTTGGGAACGGTGATTCGCGGCGGCACGCCGCATTTCGAATATGTGGCGGCCGAAGTGAGCAAAGGGCTGGCGAACGTCGGCATTCAGGCGAAGGTCCCGGTGGCCTTCGGCGTGTTGACCTGCGATTCGATCGAACAGGCGATCGAGCGGGCGGGCACGAAGTCCGGCAACAAGGGCGCCGAAGCGGCGTTGGCTGCGATGGAAATGATCAGCATCTACGAGAAACTCTGAAAGAACTATGGGCAATCGACATAAAGCGCGCGAGTTCACGCTGCAGATTCTTTTTCAACACGATTTCACGGGTGCTCCGATCCGGGAGATCCAGTCGTTGTTCTGGCACGACATCAGCACGCCCGGCGAAGTGCGGGATTTCTCCGACCGTCTGGTCAAAGGGGTGATCGATCACTTCGCCGAGATCGACCAGATTCTGTCGCGCTACAGCGAAAACTGGACGCTGGAACGCATGACCGGAGTCGACCGTAACATTTTGCGGATGGCCGTTTTCGAGATTCTCTATTGCGACGAGATTCCCAAGAACGTGACCATCAACGAAGCGGTGGAAATCGGCAAGCGGTTCGGGTCGGAAGATTCGGGCGCCTTCATCAACGGCATTATCGACAAGATCGCTCGCGACTTCAAAAAGGACGGGGGCGAGGAAGCGGAATGAAACTGAAAGCCACCAGCCAGGAAATCGATCTGATCGAAACCGACACGGTGGTCCTGAGCTTTTTTGAAAACGAACGCCCGCTCAAGGGCGCGGTCGGACTTACCGATTGGCGCATGTGCGGCCGGCTGTCGCGGCTGATCATGCATAACTGGATCGACGGCGAATACGGCGAGCCGCTGCTGATGCCCGCCAACCATCGCATGAACAGCGGGAAGGTGCTCGTACTCGGTTTGGGGCTGTTCGACCAGTACGACATGAACCGCTACAAACAGGTAGTGGATAAAATCTGTGAAACCCTGATGAAGATCCAGGTCAATCGTTTTGCGTTGCCGATGCCCGGCGTCGAGCTGGCCCAGTTGGATCCGGCCGAAGCGGCGGAAATTCTGGGCAAGGCGTTGCAACGCGTGTATGGACCCAAAGCGGATCTGCTCCGGGGATTGGAAGTCGTGGTTGTCGCTCCCGGACCGGATCTCAAACGCATTAATCCGGTGTTGGCGCGTCTCGAGCGCAGCAACCGGGCATAAGAGATCATCATGAAAGTCGTTATTCTCGGCGCCGGTGAAGTCGGCATTCATCTCGCTACGCGTCTGGTTCAGGAAGGACAGGACGTGGTCATCATCGACCAGGACCAGGAGCGGGTCGACTTCGCGCGCAACCATCTGGACATTCAGGCGCTGCAGGGCGAGGGTTCGTCGCCGCGTGTGCTGCGCGATGCGGGCATCGCCACCGCCGACATGATCATCGCGGTGACCACCTCCGACGAAGTCAACATGATCGCCTGCCTGATCGCCTCGACGCAGTCGTCCACCTCGATGAAAATCGCCCGTATCCGCAACATGGAGTACCTGGCCGATTCGCCGATTCTGGGCAAGGGCGTGCTGGGCATCGACCTGCACATCAACCCCGAGATGGAAGCGGCCGAGACGATCCTCAAGATGATCGAAATTCCCAAGGCCACCGAGGTCGTCGATCTCGCCGACGGCAAGGTGCGCCTGGTGGGCATCAAAATCAACGAACAATGTCCGGTCATCGGGCAGCAGCTCAAATACCTGCCCGAGTTTCACGCGGATAAAAAAGTGCTCATCGCCGCGCTCGAACGCGACGGCAAGGTGATCATCCCCGGCGGCAACGATTCGATGGAAGCCGGCGACAACATCTGGGTGATCAGCGTGCCGGAAAATGTCGACCACGTGCTGGCCGGTCTGGGCATTTCCTGCGAGCCGATCAAGCGCGCGATGATTTTCGGCGGCACGATCATCACCCGCATGGTGGCCGATAAGCTGCTCAAGATGGGCCTGTCGCTCAAGATCGTCGACAGCGACTACCACCGCTGCATGCGCATGGCCGAGGAGTTCCCCAAGGCCGTCGTGTTGCACAGCCCGCACGTCGACCAGGATCTGTTCGAGGAAGAAAACATCTCCGCCACCGACGCTTTCATCAGCTCCAGTCTCGACGACGAGGAAAACGTGCTCTCGGCCCTGTTGGCCAAGCGCATGGGCACGCGCAAAGTCGTCACCGTGCTCGAGCGGCCGACCTACACGCAGATCGTTTCGACCATCGGCGTGGACAACGTCGTCTCCAAGCGTCTGGCGGCGGTCAACAAGATTCTGGCGTACCTGCGCAAGGGGCGGGTCCGCAGCGCGATCGCCCTGGGCAATGAGAGCACCGAGATCATCGAGTTCGAAGCGCTGGAAACGTCGCAGATCGTCGGCAAGCCGTTGCAGGAAGTCACCTTTCCGCGCGGGCTGCTGGTCGTGGCGATCATTCACGAGGGCGAAGTGCGGATCCCCGGCGGCAAGGACGTCATTCAACCGGGCGATCACGTGTTGATCCTCACCGTCAGCGGCAACATCAAAGCCATCGAGCGCCTGGTGTCGGTCAGTTTGTCGTATTTCTAACCGCTGTTGGGAATGACGATGCGCGTACGCAACATGATCCGGGTTCTCGGTTCGTTGACCTGTTTTTACGGGTTGACCATGTTGGCGCCGCTGGCGGTTTCGCTCCTCTATCGCGAAAGCGACTGGAGCGCTTTTCTGACGTCGTTTCTCATCACCATGCTCTTCGGTTTGTCGATGTTCTTCATCGCGTTTCGCGGTTCGCGGGAAATCACCAACCGCGAGGGCTTTCTCATCGTCACGCTCGTTTGGGCGCTGGCCGGCGTCTTCGGCGCGCTGCCTTACATCTTCACCCACACCTTTTCCACCGTCACCGACGCGCTGTTCGAAACCGTCAGCGGCCTGACCACCACCGGCGCCTCGGTGATGGCGACGATCGAAGACAAATCGCACGGCATTCTCTTCTGGCGCGCGCTGACTCACTGGATTGGCGGCATGGGCATCATCCTGCTGGGCCTGGCCATTTTGCCGTTGATCGGCGTGGGCGGCATGCAACTGTTTCAGATCGGAAGAGCGTCGTGTAGGGAAAGAGTGTAGATCTCGGTGG
>CALBTQ010000429.1 GCA_937967875.1 uncultured Pseudomonadota bacterium | reverse complement strand
AAATAAATTTAAGAAGACGTGTAAAGCGAAGAGCATCGTCCAGAGCAAAAACGCCGGCGCCAAAGCCAGGCGCGGATAGTTGAATTTCAACCAGGAGCCGCCCACCGCCAAACAAAACGTCGCCGTCGAAAGTACGACCAACCACAGCGGACGACCTTCCGTCGGTAGGGAAAGGATCGGCAGCCAAGGCAACGTATAGACCATGCCGGCGATTAAAATCCGATCGGTCGTATTCGCCTGGAAAAACGATAAACGATCCTTCAATCTCGTATCCCCGCTTGGCGCCGACATTCGAAGCAACGTATCACTCCCGGGTGGAGGATGACAACAGAACCCATTCCGGCTGTGGCCGAAGAATCACAGTCTGAAAATTTTTTTTAAAATACCCAGTGCAAGCCGAATTTGCATCCAAAACTCATAAAGGGATTGTGTTTTCCGTATACGTTTCCAAATATACGCCGGGCGCAGGTAAAAACGTCGATAGGCGATGGTGCGCCAGCGATAGATCGTCTCCGGATCCAACGACGACGTCTTCCAGCGTAAGGCCGGAAGTTGCCCACCCAATCCGTTACCGGCTACTTCCCGCTCGTTGCGGTCGAGCTTTTCTTCAAGTTTGGTCCCCGGATGGGGGTTCGGCAAACTGAACGAGGCAAAATCGCAATCGCACTCAATCGCCAGATCAATGGTGCGACGGATCGTTTCCTCGGTTTCACCCGGCATACCAATAAGAAAAAAGCACACGGTGCCGATACCATGGCGGTGCGTTGCCGTCAGCGTCTCCCGAATTTGCGAAACGGTGATTCCCTTGTTCATGGCCGCCAAGACGCCATCGTCGCCGCTTTCCGCACCGTACTCGATCGATAGACAGCCGGCGCGTTTCATCAGCGCAAGCAGTTCGTCGTCCGTACTGTTGATGCGCGTCTGGCAAGCCCACTTGAGCTTGATGTCCTGTTCGATCATCGCCTGGCACAAGCGCAGAATATACGCACGATCGACGGTGAACGTCGGATCGTGAAAGATCACATGAGTGAAACCGGATTGCTGCAACTGCCGCAACTCGGCCAGCAGGTTTTCTTCGTCACGCAGGCGGAACGGAATGCTGTTGTTCACGCAAAAATCGCAATGATAAGGGCAGCCGGTGCTGGCGATGGTAACGGAAAATTTTGGCGCCGGCACGACCGGCATCAAATACCGTCTTTGCCCGATCTGCTCGTGCAAGGGCAGCGGATAGGAAAAAGTGACCGCCCGGTTGATCTCGCCGCGCACGACTTCGCCGTCCATGCGCGTGATCATGTCCGCCACGCCGCGTTCGCCGGCCAGATAATCAAGGATGCGCTCGGAAGTGAAATCCAGCAGCACCGCATCCAAATATGGGTGTCGCCGCAGAATCTCTTCCCCCTGCATCAACAACAGGCCGCCGATGCCGATCGTCTGCGTGGCCGGGCATCGCTCCTTCACGGCTTTGATGAACGTAAAATCTTCCCGATAACTGGCCAGAGAGGTCAGAAAAACGATCGCATGGTAATTCTGCCGCGCCAATTCTTCAAGCAGCGAAGGGGGACTTCGTCGGTCGATAACGGCATCGAGAATGGCGATCTCATAGTCCGCTTTCAAGCGGCCGGACAACACCAGCAAATCAATCTGCGGCCAATAATATTTGCCGACGGAAATCGAAGTACAATATTTATCGCGAACGTAATATTGCGTGCCCGGAGGATTGAGCAGCAGTACGCGTTCTTTTGCGGAGTTATTCACTTTTGCCGTTACCCTCTTCAGACTTCAATAATAGAAAGTATATCATAAACAGCAGTCGCAACTTCACTGTCAACCGGGAATAGCGCCCACATTGATCCACCCTCTTGGCGATCTGAAGGCCGTCCGGGCCATATTACGGATCATGTAGCATTATGATAGTAAAAAAGTGGATGATGGAAAAATAACATGGAGCAGGCCGATGCTTTTTCCGGCAAAAACTCCCGGACATGTTGATGTTTTGCAGGCGCCGATATTCTATTTATTGTAATCCCTCACCGCCTATGATATTTTTTCCAAACTCAGGAAGCGGCAATTGATTCTATTTTATTTTATGGTAATAATATTCATGCGCCAAAACCGATGAACATACTACTTACGAAAAAAATGACTTTCCGCTTTAAAAAGAACCTTTTTGCGATCATTTTAGCGATTCCAACCCTCTTTCCCGGCGCTTTTGTTCTCTGGCACTACATTTCGCTACCGGCAATATTCGCCGTCTGTTTGTTTCTAATACTCTTTTCGTGTTGGCCGTATTCCCGAAAATCCAACCGTTTCCTTGATAAAGCATACAAATGGACAATGAGTTTGTACTGGTTTTACTGCTCTTTCCTGATTGTGATGTATATCCGTTTTTTCCTCCTGGCCATCACCCTACCCGGAGCGGTTGTATTGAGTATCGTTCTCGCTCTGCGACTAGCGAAAAAACTTTCCTACCGCCATTATTTGCTGCTCGTGTTGAACGCCTCACAACTCATCGCCTTCGTCCTTTTGGCTTATCCATACGTGGAAACCCGGTATTTCCCGCCAGTCCTTCCCCGTTACCTGGCGAGCATCGCCTCTAACCGGGACCAGGGAATCACCTGCGACAATCTGCCGCTTCATTTTCAGGATTATTTCTTTTATGCGCGCACCCTGCACTTGTACGACAACGACCGGTTGCTGGTCGCCTCCAACACCTATGCCCGCAATGGGATCTACCTCAACGGGTTGGTCGTGCGACTCGAAAAGGACCGTCGATCATTTCAATGTCTGTACGGCGAGTACTATACGGATATCGTCTGGGATGAAACGCTCCGACAATATTATACGCTCTCGTACTTGACCGATGAATTGCTTGTTTTCGATCCCGACTTTCATTTAATCAATCGCGTTGTCACCCCCGACCGGCCGGTCGATATTTTTCTTGATGAACGCCCCGACGGTCAACGCATCATCCTCGTTACCTGCGAATGGGGGTTGTTCATTCATGAAATCGATGCGACCACCATGACCGTTCTGGGAACGCATCATCCCTTCGAGTCGGGACAATATCACTCGACCATCGATCCACAACAACGGCTGATGTTCGCCTCGACGGTCTTTCCCTATATCGCCGCAAAAATTTCTCTGGACGAGCCATCCCGTCATCAGCGGGGCGTTCGGGGTTTGGTTTCCTGGGGCAGCGACTACGATCCGGTGGGAAATCATATGTACGTCGCCGACTTCTTTTTCGGGCTCGTCACGAAAATTGACGCCGAGAGCATGAAAGGGATCAAATCGCGTTACTTCCGGCCCGGCCTGCGCCCAATCGTCTTTGACGAACAACGAAAGCTGCTTTTTATCGGCAGCTACCATAGCAAGGACATCCTGGTGCTCGACGAAGAACTGCATGAACTCGGCCGACTGCGCTCCGCGGGAACCACGCGCAATATGGTTCTTACGCAAGACAACCGGACCCTCTATCTCGCCGGCATGGGCGGAATCTATGCCATCGATCTGGACGCGGCGCTGGCCGAAGAGCGGATCGATTTATAAGGTTTCCAAGAATACACAATCATAACACCGTTACGAATTCCAATATTGCAACTCTCCCAAATTCAATTATCCTCCCGTCGATAAACGAATGAGTTTTCGATTTCCGAGTGATAAAATTCACTTCCGAAAAAAGCCTACGCCCATTTTAAATATGGTAGACTTCGCCCTCATCGATAATGCAACGGAATCATGTCCGAAAGGATGCGTCGCTTGGTAGAGACCGCCGGTAAAAGTTCCAGCCCTTTTTTCTCGGTTGTCATTCCCGCGTTCAACGCCGAATACACCATCGCGGCGACATTGGCCTCCATCGTCGATTGCCATGAAGATGAGTTGGAAATCATTGTCGTGGACGACGGCTCCACCGACGACACGGCAAGAATCGCGGCGGGTTTTCCCTGTCGGTTATTGTACAATGAAACGAACAATGGGCCCGGACTGACCCGCAATCGCGGTGTGGAAAATGCCGTCGGCGAATGGATCGTCTTTATCGACGCAGATATACGTATCGAAGCCGACACCTTTCAAAAATTACGGGGGCACTTTACCAGGTTCCCCGAAACCACGGCGGTCTCGGGTGTCTATTCGGAAATATGTCCTACCAATAACTTTTTTTCCCGCTATAAAAACCATTACTTGAATCATTCTTTCGACTGGATCGGCCGACATGTCGGCTTCGCCAACACCTCGTTGATGGCCATTCGCCGCGACGCATTTTTGGAGTTCGGCGGTTTTGCCCCAAACTGGAAAGCAGCCGAGGATACGATCTTCGGGGCGGAATTGGCTTTGGCCGATTATTCACTATTCATGACCAAAGAAATACGCGTTCAGCACTTGAAACGGCTGGACCTTCTTCGTCTGATCAAGGATGACTTCCTGCGCTCTTTCGCCATGGCCGATTACCTCTGGAGCAAACTGCGCCGGCTGCCGTTCATGATCCGGCACTGCATCGGTCATCACCACTCACTGGGACAAATGTTGCGCGTTCCCGGCGCGGTTTTGATTCTAATGGCGCTGGCGTTCTTTCTGGTAACGGGTTCGCCGGAAGCCTTGGGCGTCGCCACCGTCGCGACTCTATTTTTTTTCGCCTTGATGATCCCCTTCCTGGTCCGACTGGCCAAGGCCGAGGGCTATTTCTATGCCCTGCTGGCAATACCTTTGCATTGGCTGGAAATGCTGGTAGCCAGCGCAGCCATCATTTCTGTAATCGTCATCCATGCCGTGCGACGGTTAATGTAAACCATTGCCGCAAATTGGACGACCGATACGGAACAAGATACAATTCCATCTACGGACCCGGGACGATCGACCTGCGCCCGACATCCGGGGGAATGAGACGGAATGAAAATATTGCTCGTTACTGCGCCCTACCACTGGGAACAAACCCACGAACCGTACATGCGCAATACGGTTACGGGCGCGCATCCCCCCATCGGACTGTTGTACATCGCCGCCGTTCTACGCCGGGCGGGACATCAGGTGCGCGTTCTCGACGGCGTTTTCGCCTCGCAAGACCGGATCATGCAATGCATCGCTGAATTTTCACCGCAATTGGTCGGCATCAGCAGTGTCGCCAACATGTGGCCAAGCAGCCGTCGTCTGGCGGAGCAAATAAAAAAGCGGTTTACCGACCTAATCCTTATCGCCGGCGGCCCCGGGCCCAGCACTCTGGGAAGTCGCTGCCTGGATGAATGCGGCGCGCTCGACGCCGTGGTAGTGCAGGAAGGCGAAGAGAGCACGCTGGAGTTGGTCAACCGGCTGGCGACCGGTAATCGACCCGCAGGCATTGACGGTACGATTATCCGCCTGGCTGACGGCCGGCTTGAAGGAAATCCGCCGCGACGGCCGATCGCCGATCTCGACGCACTACCCTATCCGGCTTTCGATTTGGTGAATCCGACGCGGTATATCCCCAAACTGGGAAGCTATCGGCAACTGCCGAGCCTGCCGATAGAAACCTCACGCGGCTGCCCCTTTGAGTGCATCTTTTGCTATAAGCTGCACGGGCGAAACGTCCGCTACCACAGCATTGAAGCCACGATTGAGGAAATCGACTTTTACCGGCGGCAGTACGGCGTACGGGAACTTTCGTTCAACGACGAGAACTTCACGCTACAACAGGATCGCGTATACCGGTTTTGCGAAACATACCGTCGACGCGGATTCCCGATGAAATGGTCGGCCACGGCCCGCGTCGACGCCGTCAATCCCGAAATCTTGCGGCAAATGAAGGACGCCGGTTGCTGGTATGTCTATTTCGGCGTGGAGTCCGGTGTGCAGAAAAATCTTGATACGCTGAAAAAAAACACCACGCTCGATCAAGCAAAAAACGCCATTGCCTGGGCGCATCAGGTTGGGCTATGCACCATGGCCCTCTTCATGTTCGGCATTCCCGGCGAAACGGTCGACGATTTCCGGCAAACCGTCCGCTTCGCCCAAAAGATAAACAGCGATTATGCGGAATTTTTCCCGATCACGCCCTTCCCCGGCACTGTACTGGCGCAAACAGCCGAGAAATTCGGAGTTCTTGACAATGATCTGAGCAAATACAATATGCATTCCATTGTCTTCACTCCGCATTCGATGCGCGGCGAGGATCTCGACGCCTTGCGAAGGTGGGCGTACATCCGCTATTGCCTTCGTCCTCGGTTCATCGCTTTGCGTTTAAAATCTCTAAAACATCCGGGCGAAGCAGCAATTCTTTGGCGAGGCCTGCGCTTTATTACAAGCCTCGTCAGCTTCCAATTACGTCTGGCGGTAAAGCACCTGATGCAGCAGGTATTCCGCCCGTCAAAACCGCAGATAATGCCAGAACATTCGAACCAAAATACGCCACGGAATTGACAAGCGATAGATTTTCACTCCCCGGATGTATCCGTCGTAAACCTTGTCCACAAGGCGATATAACGGATTCAAGGGCATAGCCAATAAGATGCGTGTCAGCCGATCGGGCGTCCGTTGCGCCGCCAGGAGCGGAAAAAGATGAACCAACCGCTCCCTTTGTTTTTTGTTTTCTCCGGCCAAGGGAATCCGCCGTTTCAATGAGCGGTTGATCCGGTCGACATCCCCGGAAAACAACCCGTCTTCTACCGCTCGACGCCCCAACTCCGTTCCCGGGTACGGCTGATAGATGTAGGATTCGGCGTACGTCGATTGCAGACGGCGATTGAAACGTAGGGTTTCCAGGTCGTCATCGAGCGTCGTGCCGGGCAGGCCGATCATGTTGTAAGTCATCAAAGGCACGTGATATTGGCGCAAGAGGGAAGCGGCTTGGATCAGTTGTCCGTCACTGAGTTTTTTATTCAATAATTTTGCCCGCATCGTCTCGGAACCGGTTTCCACGCCCATCGTCGCATGAGCCAGACCGGCCGCCGCCAGCTTCCGGATGCTTTGTTCGTCGACGACATCGGCACGCAGCTGCACGCAAAACGGCTTTTTCACCTGCTCGCGATAAAGTTCGCAAAACGAGGCCAACCACTGTTTGTCGATACCGAACGTGTCGTCATACAGATAGGCAAAGGAAAAATCACGCCGTTGTCGGCAAACGACAATCTCGGAGACAAACGATTCTACCTTGCGCAAGCGATACACCTTCTGCCCCGGATACAGTCGGTGAAAATTCGCCATGGTGCAAAAGGCGCAATTGAACGGACAACCACGCGAAGCCATGAATAATTTAACCGGAAAATTCCGGCAATAGTCGAACGAATCGCTGAGCCCCCAATCGGGCAAAGGCAGCGCATCCAGATCTTGGATCAATGGCCGCAACGGATTTTTTACCACTTCGTCGTCGACGTTTACATGAAAGTTGCGCACATTCGCGCCCCGCTCTTCGCGGGCCAGCGAAGCACAAAATTCGACGATCGCCTCCTCGCCCTCGCCGAGGCATATGGCGTCGACACCTTCTTCGCGAATCATCTCGGGGTAAAAGGTGGCGTGCGGTCCGCCGAAGACGGAGGTGAAGGAAAAGCGGCGTTTCATCTCGCGATTCAATCGGAGCACCGAAGCATGCGTGCCGCTGATCACATGATAGCCGACCAGTTGCGGCTCGAAGCTCCTCATCTCCCACGCAACCCGGCGCCGGAAACTCGCATCCGCCAAGCGTACTTCGTGACCGTTTTTCTTTAGGCAAGCGGAAAGATACTCGAAAGCCAACGGTTGAAAATTGCGGGCTTGAATCAGGGGAGTGACCAACAGGATGCGCATGAAATATGAACCTTGATCGGGTTGTAGAAAGTATAGGAAACGCAATCCTCATTGACAAGGATGCGTGCTGCGTTTCAGCCGGTCAACGCCTTGCGCACCCACAGGAGAAACAAACGCGGCAACAACCGATGCTTGTTGGGCAGCACGGCAAGCAGCGACCGCATCCGGCGGAAAGAAAGATAAAACCGGCGATACGCGTTGCGCCGCAAGCGAATCAATGCATCGTTGGTCATCATTGAGGCGTTGACCGCCGCCGAATCCTTGTTGAAGTCGAAATCCCCCTCGGTCGCCGACAGATTGGCCCCGGCTTCTTGGGCTAGACGATAAAGCGCCGTGCCGTGAAAGGGAATCGCTCGATGAAACGCGGCGGTGTGCAGCCCGGCCTGCAGCGCCGTGGCGATCGTTCCGCGCGCTTCTTCCTCGGTTTCGGTAGGAAAACCGATGATGAACGTGCCGTGCACCATTATCCCCAAATCATTGGCCAGGCGTATCATGCGTAACGCTTTGTCCACATCGATCTTACGGTTGGTCATTGCCTGGATGCGCTTGCTGGTCGTATCAATGGCGAACAAGCAGCGGTACATGCCGGCCCGGTGCAGCAAACGCAAGCCTTCCTCGGTCATCAGGTCGGCCCGCAAACCGGTCGGCAAGTTCAAGGCTATTCTCCACTTTTTTTCCAAAATAAGTTCCGCCAGACGCAACACCCGATCCGGCAGCAAGTTGAACAGATCGTCCAAAATCACAAACTCGCCGACGCGGTACGCGGCGATTAATTCCTCCATCTCCTGCACGATGTTTTCCGCGCTGCGGTAACGATAAACGCGCCCGTGTACGTTGTGGCAATAAGCGCAACCGAACGGACATCCGCGACTGGTCATCAAAGAAGCATAACGACGATGGCGGTAAATAAATCCGGGCGGCGATAGTTTGTTATAGGCTTCCACGTCGATCAAATCGTATGCCGGAAAAGGCAGCGAATCCAAATCGGTGATAAAAGCCGCCGGCGAATTGCACTGCAATCCGCCGTCTCTGCGATATATCAGGTTCGGTACTTCGTTTAATTTCTTATTGTCCGCCAACGCTTCCAGCAAGGCGACAAATCCTGTTTCGCTTTCCCCGGCAAAGCCATAATCGATGGCGGAGGCTTCGGCAATCACCTCGGGCCGGTGCGTTGTATGTGCGCCGCCGACGACGATCGGCGTCGTAGAGAAAATCATCTTCAGCCGGCGAGCCACATCGACCGCGCAAGGAAAATCGACCGTCATGGCGCTGATGCCGATAACTTCCGGCCGAAAATCCCGCGCTGTCGCTAAAATCGGCTCGACCGCGCCTTTGTTGAGCTGCATATCCGCTAGACGCACCTCATATCCTTGATGTTGCTTTAAAAATGAAGCCAGGGACATGATGCCGAGCGGATGTGAATGGTCGAGATCACGTTGGCGCGCCGCCGCCTGCACAAGCAGCACTTTGGTTGGCGAAATCATCGAGCGAATATAACCAACAAATTAATCGTTCGCAAGATTCCACTTGGGAATCAAACTGAAAAGAAACCGTAGACTACGCCAGGAAGGCAATTACATTTTCGCCGGATGGGGATTATACTTGGCGTGATGAGAATTTTATTGCTGCGTCCAAAATCGAGTCATAATTTGTTTTCCTCAGTGCCTCCGCTTGGATTGGGCTATCTGGCCGGTTCGTTGGGCAAACAAGGTCACGAGGTGGAAATTCAGGATGAAGCGAATCGATTTTTTAACGACGTAACTTTCGACAGCAACCTGCAACGATCTCAGCCGGATTTAATCGGCATCCAGGTGTATAGCCGCGAATTGGTCACCGCCAGAAAACTGCTTGCCCGCGTTCGTTCGCATGTCGGAACGCATGTGCCGGTGGTCGCCGGCGGCGCACATCCGTCCACCATGCCCGCTGAATTGTTCACTCAAGATCGGAAGAGCGTCGTGTAGGGAAAGAGTGTAGATCTCGTGGGGCGACGGAGC
>CALBTQ010000428.1 GCA_937967875.1 uncultured Pseudomonadota bacterium | reverse complement strand
CCCCCCGAGATCTACACTCTTTCCCTACACGACGCTCTTCCGATCTTGTCGGGACTGCGCGTATACAGCGTGTAGGCCACCAACAGCGCGCTGGTGATCACGGCGGTCATCTGATCGAGCAGATAGAGATTGTACTCGGCCAGCGTCGGCCGATGATGCACGGCGTCGTCGGCAAGGAAGCGCAATTCCAGACTGCGCTTGGACAAGGCGATGAACAGACTCAGCAGCATCGTGCAGATCAACAGCCAGTTGGAAATCTCCACCGGAATCACCACGCCGCCGGCCACCACGCGCAACACATAGCCGGCTGCCACGGCGAACAGATCGACAATGACGATGTGTTTGAGCACGAGGCTGTAGAAAATCTGGATGATCGCAAACGCCAGCGCCACGTAGCCGAACGATTTGTTGAGCGCGAACGACAAGGCGATGGATAGCGCGAACAACAGAACGCTGACGCTCAACGCCGTGCTCGGCGCCAGCAAATCGCATGCGATCGGGCGATTGGCTTTGACTTTGTGCAGGCGGTCGTTTTCGCGATCCAGCACGTCGTTGAACAAATACCCCGCCCCGACCAAGCCGTTGAACAACACGAACGCCAAGAACGTCTTGAGCAGCGAGGTCGCGTTGGTGGCCTCCATGGCGAACACCATCGGCGCGAAGATAAGCACGTTCTTCACCCAATGCTTGGGGCGCATGGTGTGCCACAGATGAATCCAGGTGTTGTTTTCGTTCATCCGCCCGCTCCGTATCAGGACGTCGGAGGATTATCCGGAGCCCGGTATTTTTGGATCTGATCTCGATCGAATTCCTTTTCGCCGCCGCCCTCGATGAGCACGTACACTTTGCGTTTGATGATGTCGTAACGGCTGATGCGCCCGACGCCCTCCGGGGTCATCGCCCGCTTGCCGATCTTGGGCAACCCCTCGCGGAAGTCGGCGTACTCCTCGTGTTCATAGGCCAGGCAGCACAACAGGCGACCGCAGCCGCCGGAAACCTTCGCCGGATTCAGCGACAGCCCCTGGTCTTTCGCCATGCGGATCGACACCGGCGAGAAAGCGGTCAAAAACGACGAGCAGCAAAATTCGCGCCCGCAGATGCCCAGCCCGCCGAGGATCTTCGCTTCGTCGCGAACGCCGATCTGGTACATCTCGATGCGTGTGCGCAAACGGTGCGCCAACACGCGCACCAACTCGCGGAAGTCAACGCGCCCCTCGGCCGTGAAATAGAAAATCACCTTCGAACCGTCGAAGATGTATTCGGCCTTCACCAGCTTGATCGGCAGTCCCTGCTCCTGCACCGCCTGCAGGCACACTTCGGAGGCCTGCGTTTCGCGCAATTTATTGGCCTGCGATTTTTTCAAATCGCCGTCGGTGGCTTTACGCGTCACCTTGGGCAGCGGCTGTTTGACGTCCCACTCGGTATCGACGGGCTCGTCGACGGCGCTGCCCAGGCGCGGACCGCGATCGCCTTCGACGACCAGCACGTCGTTGACGGCGATTTCCAGATCGTCGGCGTCGAATTTGTACAACCGGCGGCTACCGGGAAAACGAATATGGAAAATCCTCATTTCGGAAGTCTACCTCTCGTAAACATCGTCGCTTGGGTCGCCAGCAAATCGACGCCCAGTCCGTTGGCAATCATCTGTTTGTGCACGTTGCGCTCGACCAGCCGGCGCGCATACACCAAGGACCGCATTTTCGCGTAAATATCGGCCACGTCAAATCGTTGCGCGTACTGCTCCACGAGATCGAGCGCATCGCGATTGCGAATGCGCGCAGGATCGGGCTCCACGCGCCACTGCAATGCGTCATGCAAAAAGCCGGTCAGCAGGTCGATGACCTCCTTCATGTCCTCGCCGCCGGCCAGAATCATCTCGCCCATCGCCAGCGCGCGCGTTTCCAGCGCGCCCTCCATCTTCAACAATTGCGCGAACAACGGCAAGCGCACATTTTGCAGATATTCCAGATCCAACGCCGCCGCCCTTCCCAGGCTGCCGTCGGCTAACGCGGCGACCGTCAGCGCTTCTTCCTCCGAAACGCCCATTTCCACGACGACGAAGCGGCCGATTTCCTCGGATGACAGCGCGCCGAAACGCAGCAACTGACAACGGCTGCGAATCGTCGAGGGCAGCAGTTGCGGATGACGTGTTTCCAGCAAAAAGATGTTTTGCGCGTTGGGCTCTTCCAGTGTTTTCAGCAAAGCGTTGGCCGCTTCGAGCGTCATGGTGTCGGCGTCCTTGATCAGAAAAACGCGCACGCGCCCTTCCAGCGGCCGGTAATAGGACTGCTTGATCACCTTCAGGCGAATCTGCTCGATCTTGTACTTCTCACTGACCTTGCCGGTTTTCGGATCCGGCTCGTATTCCAGCTCGACGAAATCCGGATGATTGCCCTGCGCCATCTTGCGGCAGCTCACGCATGTCCCACAGGCGTCGTCGGGCAGCGTTTGGCAATTGAGCGCGGCCGCAAAGGCGCGCGCCACGGTCGTTTTACCCACGCCCGCCGCGCCGGTGAACAGATACGCATGTGCGACCTTGCCGTTTTGCATCGCACGGCGTAGCACGTCGATGGGTTGCTTATGCCCGATGACGTCGGCGAATCCGCTCATGCGTTCCTCCCGAGCACTTCCGCGTCCAACACCGCTTTGGTGCGCTGCCAGACCTCGTCGACCGAACCGGCAGCGTCGATGACGCGAAACCGTTGCGGTTCGCGCTGCGCCAACAACAGAAAGCCTTCGCGCAATTTTCGATGAAACTCCAGCGCCTCGTTTTCAAAGCGATCCTCGCGCTCGCCGTCGCCGAGGCGCTCGGCCCGCGAGCGGGCGCGGCGCAATCCTTCCTCGATCGGCAGGTCGTACAGCAGCGTCAAATCGGGTCGCAGTCCGCCGGTGGCGATTTCGTTGAGGCGCTCGATCATCGCGGTGTCCATGCCGCGCGCGTGTCCCTGATAGGCCCAGGTCGAATCGGCGAAGCGATCGCAGACGACGATCTTCCCCGCTTTCAACGCCGGGCGCACGACCTCGGCTACATGCTGCGCGCGCGCCGCGAAATAGAGCAGCAATTCGGTCAGCGGCGTGATTGCGGCATTGTCGGCGCACAACAAAACGGCGCGGATCTGATCGGCGATCGGCGTCCCACCCGGCTCGCGCGTTTGCACCACCGGCAAACCGCACGAACGCAGATACTCGACCGCGCGCACGATTTGCGTGGTTTTGCCCGAGCCCTCCGGGCCCTCGAAGGTCATCAGCATGATCGCCTCGCTGTTCTCATGAATGGATCACCATAACGTCTAACGCGCCGCCAAACAAGAACGCCGCGTAAAAGAAAGGGCGATCGTGGCGACCGCCCTTCCGCGTTGCAACATCATTAGTTACTACTTGATCGCACCCAACTCCTTGCCCACTTTGATGAACGCGGCGATGGCGCGATCCAGATGCTCCTGATCGTGCCCGGCGCTGATCTGCACACGGATGCGCGCTTTGCCTTTGGGCACCACCGGATAGAAGAAGCCCTTCACGTAGATGCCTTCGCCGAGCATCTTGTTGGCGAAGTCCTGCGACAGCTTGGCGTCGTAGAACATGATCGCGACGATCGGATGTTCGCTGGGCAGAATATCGAAGCCCGCTTCGCTCATCTTGGCGCGGAAGTACTTCGTGTTGCGCTCGAGCTTGTCGCGCAGCGAGGTGTCTTTCTCCAGCATGTCCAGGACCTGGAGCGTGGCGCCGGCGATGGCCGGGCACAGCGAGTTGGAGAACAGGTACGGACGGCTGCGCTGGCGCAGTAGATCGATTACTTCCTTGCGCGAAGCGGTGAAGCCGCCGGACGCGCCGCCCAACGCCTTGCCCAGCGTCGAGGTGAGAATATCCACGCGGCCCATGACGTTGCGGTACTCGATCGAGCCCTTGCCCGTTTTACCGAAAAAGCCCGTCGCGTGGCTGTCGTCGACCATCACCAGCGCGTCGTACTTTTCGGCGAGATCGCAAATTTCATCGAGCTTGGCGATATAGCCGTCCATCGAGAAAACGCCGTCGGTGGCGATCAGGCGATAGCGCTTGTCCTGCGTTTTTTGCAGAATCGCTTCGAGCTCGGCCATGTCGCTGTTGGCATAGCGATGACGCTCGGCTTTGCACAAACGCACGCCGTCGATGATCGACGCATGGTTGAGCGCGTCGGAAATGATCGCATCCTCTTCGGTCAGCAGCGTTTCGAACAGACCGCCGTTGGCGTCGAAGCACGAGCTGTACAAAATCGCGTCGTCGAAACCCAGCCATTTGGCCAGCCGGCGCTCCAACTCGGTGTGCAGATCCTGCGTACCGCAAATGAAACGC
>CALBTQ010000427.1 GCA_937967875.1 uncultured Pseudomonadota bacterium | reverse complement strand
AAACGTTTGCTGCCGCAGTTCGATCGGATTATCCGTTTCAATCAGGCGCAGGTGCTCGACGGTCTGAAACTGATGGCCTGGGGCTTGTTCAAAAAGGTCGTCGTCGCCGACCGGCTGGCGATGTTCGTCAACGCGGTGTTTGCCGACCCGGCCGCCGGCGACAGCCTGCAATTGCTGGCCGCCGCGTATTTCTTCAGTTTTCAGATCTACTGCGATTTTTCCGGCTACACCGATATCGCCCGGGGTGCGGCGCGCGTGTTGGGCTTCGAACTGACCCTCAATTTCCGCCGGCCGTTTCACGCCGATTCCATCCGCGATTTCTGGCGGCGCTGGCATGTTACGCTGTCCACCTGGTTTCGCGATTACCTCTACATACCGCTGGGCGGCGGCCGTGTGCGGGCGCGACGGCTATACTTCAACCTGGCGGTCGTGTTTCTGCTCAGCGGTTTGTGGCACGGCGCGGCGTGGACCTTCATAGTGTGGGGCGCGGTACACGGGACACTGCTGATCGCCTCCCACCTTAGTTCCGCGTGGCGGCAACGCCTTGTCGAAAAGGTCGGCCTCGTCCGCCGCCCGTTGCTGCACCGCTGGTGGCGGATTTTCGTGACCTTTCACCTGGTTGTCGGCGCGTTCGTCATTTTCCGCGCGGCGAGCCTCACCGACGCCTGGAGCGTTTTCGCCGGCATCGGTTGCCTGCAATTTTCCTCCGGCTCGCTGAATGCGGTGGTCGGCGGTTGGAATTTCTTCCTGACGATTTTCTGGGTGATTGCATTGGAGATCGTCGAGACGCTGCATGACCGTTTCGACCTGCGCCGCGTGCTCGCCCGGCGTGGCGTGGCGGTGCGGTACCTGGCGTATCTGGCGCTGGTGCTGGTGATTTTGTTGTTCGGCGTGTTTGAGGAAGTAGAATTTATTTACTTCCAATTCTAAGGGATGCGATGAAGCGTTTTGTCGTTAAATTCTCCGTCTTTCTGCTGTTGCTGGCCGCGGCGTTGGCGCTGCTGGAGATCAACGCGCGCATCATGTATCCCGATCCCGAACGCGGCGTGCTCAAACAAAAGAAACAATACCTGCACGAACAACACGAGCGGGTGGAGATTCTGGTGCTGGGCAATTCGCATTCGGAATGCAGCATCGATCCGGCGTTCCTGCCGCGTCCCGGCTTCAATCTGTCGATGCCGGGCATCGATTTGCGCACCAACCGTTACCTGTTGAATTTCTGGATCGACGATCTGCCGCGCCTGGACACGCTGCTGATCGAGTTGTCGTTCTTCACTTTTTCCTTCGACGTCGCCGAAATGCGGCCCTATTTCACCAAAGATTTCCTGCTGCAATTCGGCATCTGGCCGCCCCCGGACAAGTGGTTCACCCTGCCGGTCGATCTGCTCAGCTATTCGTCGGCCTTTTGGCTCAAACACGACCAATTCGTGCACGATCTGGTGCGGCGGCAACGTATCACGCTGTTTCATCGCCTGATCGGCAATCGCGCCCCGGCCGATCCGGACATGCCGCGCTTCGTGTTTCAGGAGAACGGTTATCGCTGGTCGGCGCGTATCCGCAGCGCCCGCGAGCGTCGCAAGTGGGCCAGACCCAAAGCGGAAGAGACCATGCATTATCAGCGTGAGAAAAAGTTCATTGCCGCCAACATGGCGCATCTGACCGCGATCGTCGAGACCGCACGCGCCCGAAATGTGACGCCGGTGCTCTTTTCCTCGCCTCTGACCGAAGAATACCTGGAATTTTACGACGATGCGCTGGAGCGGGAATTTTATTATCTGCTACACGAATTTCTCGCCAAGAATCCCGACGTGCGCTATTTCGATTTGACCCGCGCCGCGTTCATCACCCCGGCCAACTTCCGCGATGCCGACCATCTCAACGCTTCCGGCGGTCAGGCGGTCACCCGATACCTCGCCCGGCAGTTGTGGTCTCAATAATTGTTTTCCACTCCGAAAATCGAACACTCGCTCCGGAAATCGAACACTTGCCTGACAATGGTATATGTTAACTAGTTGATATACCTATCGAAATATTCTTAACACCTTTGGCATTCCCCTTGCTCTAAGGAATAGACAAGGAGGCAAGGCATGTTGGGTAAAACGATATCTGGAGCGACCGCGGGAGTGGAAGCCTTCACCGTCGAGGTTGAAGCGCACTCCGGACGCGGCTTACCTCAACTGCGCCTGGTAGGCCTTCCCGACGGCGCCGTGCGCGAAAGTCAGGAGCGTGTGCGCTCGGCATTGGCCAGCAGCGGCTTTTATTGCCTGCGTCATCGAACCGTGGTCAATTTGGCCCCGGCCGATCGCCGCAAGGAAGGCGCGGCGCTGGATCTGCCGATCGCCGTGGCGCTCATGCAGGCGTACGAACTGATTCCAAAATTGCGCACGATGAAACACGCGATGCTTGGTGAATTGGGCCTGGACGGCTCAATCAAGCCGGTGCCCGGCGCATTGGTCGTCGCCAGTCACCTCAAGCGGATGGGATTCGAGGGCCTACTTGTCGCGCGGGAAAACGTGAAGGAGGCCGCTTCGATCGAAGGGCTGGAGGTGCGCGGCTTTTCGCACCTGATCGATGTCGTCGGCTGGTTGCGCGGCGAAAAGAAATTCGATCCCGCGCCGATGACGCCGGTCACCGCGGAACTGTCGCGCGGCGACGAGGATCTTGATGAGGTCTGCGGGCAGGAACACGCCAAGCGGGCCTTTGAAATTGCCGCCGCCGGCGGGCATAACGTTCTGCTGATCGGCCCTCCCGGTTCCGGCAAAACGATGCTCGCCCGGCGGCTGCCGACGCTTTTGCCGGCGATGACCACCGGGGAAATACTGGAAACGAGCAAGATTTACAGTGTCGCCGGCCGCCTCAACGGATCGGGCCTGATGATGCGCCGGCCTTATTGCGCGCCGCACCATGGGGCCAGCGATGCCGGGTTGATCGGCGGCGGGATCGTGCCGCGGCCGGGGCAGGTGAGTCTGGCGCACAACGGGGTGCTGTTTATGGACGAACTGCCTGAATTTCGACGCGATGTATTGGAGATGCTGCGCCAGCCGTTGGAAGACGGCACGATCACCATCAGCCGCGCCGCGATGACGGCCGTTTTTCCGGCCGGTTTCATCCTGGTGGCCGCGATGAATCCGTGCCTCACCAAGGGGCAGCCACAGGGTTTTGCGCAGTGAGCATCCCACACATCTATGCGTTATTACGCTGGTTTTCCAGCTTGATTGATCCGTTGCATGTACAACGCATGGTCAGAGGAATAAAATATCCGATGTCCTCCTCCAAATGAGATCGGAAGAGCACACGTCTGAACTCCAGTCACCGAATACGATCT
>CALBTQ010000426.1 GCA_937967875.1 uncultured Pseudomonadota bacterium | reverse complement strand
TTGCATTGCCGTTGCGCGAACGCGCCCGCGTTGACACCCCCCGGCCCCGCTGCTATAAAGTCAAGCCAACTTCCCCGCACGAAACACCTGAGACGCAACTAAGATATTCCATTATATATATTCCGTTTGGGAGGAAAACCGAATGAAAGAAGTTTGGATTGTCGGCGCGGCCCGTACGCCCATCGGTTCGTTCAACGGCGCCCTGGCCGACGTACCGGCCAGCGACCTGGGCGCGACCGCCATTCGCGGCGCGCTGGAGCGCGCGGGCGTCAAGGACGATCAGGTCGACGAAGTGATCATGGGCTGCGTGCTCCCCGGCGGTCAGGGCCAGGCGCCCGCGCGCATGGCGATGATCAAAGCCGGTTTGCCCGCCAAGGTGGCGGCCATGACGATCAACAAAGTGTGCGGCAGCGGCCTGAAGGCCATCGGCCTGGGCGTGCAGGCGATCCAGTGCGGCGACGCGAGCGTGGTGGTCGCCGGCGGCATGGAAAGCATGACCCTCGCGCCGCACGTGCTGCAAAAATCGCGCGCCGGCTATCGCATGGGCAACTTCTCCGTCGAAGACATGATGATCAAAGACGGCCTCTGGGACAGCTACAACAAATGCCACATGGGCAATTTCGCCGACCAGACGGCCAAGCAATACGGCTACACGCGCGAGCAGTGCGACGCCTTCTCCATCGATTCGTACGAAAAGGTGCTGCAGGCGCAGAAAGACGGCGTCTTCGATTGGGAGATCGTCCCGGTGACGATTCCGCAGCGCAAAGGCGATCCGATCGTCGTCGACAAAGACGAGGAACCGGGCCGCGTGAAGTTCGACAAGATCCCCAAGCTCTCGCCCGCCTTCAACAAGGATGGCGTGATCACCGCGGCCAACGCCTCGTCGATCAACGACGGCGCGGGCGCGGTGGTGCTCGTTTCCGCCGATAAGGGCAAGGAATTGGGCCTCAAGCCGCTGGCGCGCTACGTCGCGCAGGCGACGGCCAGCCTCGAGCCGCACCAGTTCCCGCTGGCCCCGATCGACTCGATCAAAAACGTCTTCGCCAAATCCGGCCTGACCGACGCGGACATCGACGTGTATGAAATCAACGAAGCCTTTTCGGTCGTCTCGCTGGTCACCATGGACACGCTGAAGATCGACCCGGCCAAGGTCGACCTCTACGGCGGCGCGGTCGCCATCGGCCATCCGATCGGCGCGTCCGGCGCGCGCGTGTTCATCACGCTGCTCAACGTGATGCGGCGCAAGGGCGCGAAACGCGGTTTGGCCAGCCTGTGCATCGGCGGCGGCGAAGCCATTGCCATGATCATTGAATCCGTCGAGTAGGAGGACCCGATGGCGTACAAGAACATTCGTTTTGAAGTGGAAGACGGCGTGGCGGTCATTTTCATCGATCGCCCCAAGGCGCTCAATGCGCTCAATTCCGAAACGCTCAAGGAGCTGACCGGCGCCTTCGAGAAGGTCGGCAAGGATAAAAAGATCCGCGTCGCGATCCTCACCGGCGGCGGCGAAAAAGCCTTTGTCGCCGGGGCGGACATCAGCGAGATGATGCGCTTCGTGCCGGTGAAGGCCGAGGCCTTCGCTAAGCTCGGGCAGGAACTGCTGCTGGCCATCGAGCAGTGCCCCAAACCGGTGATCGCCGCGGTCAACGGCTTCGCGCTGGGCGGCGGCACGGAAATCGCCATGGCCTGCGATTTCATCTACGCTTCGGAAAAAGCCAAATTCGGCCAACCGGAAATTACGTTGGGCATCATCCCCGGCTTCGGTGGTACGCAGCGCCTGCCCCGCCTGGTCGGCAAGGCGATGGCCAAGGAACTGGTGCTCACCGGCGCGATGATCGACGCCCAGGAAGCCTTGCGCATCGGGCTGATCAACAAGGTTTTCGCCCCCGAGGAACTGTTGCCCGCCGCGAAAAAGACGGCCAAGAAAATCGCCGGCTTCGGCCAATTGGCGGTCAAGGCTTCGATCGACACCATCAACAAAGGCATGGACGTCGATCTGGCCGACGC
Source organism: uncultured Pseudomonadota bacterium (assembly GCA_937967875.1). Lineage (GTDB taxonomy): Bacteria > Lernaellota > Lernaellaia > Lernaellales > Lernaellaceae > CALBTQ01. Next base: position 1,519 of record CALBTQ010000426.1, on the reverse strand, counting down.
CCTGTTTATCGAACGGCAGGCCTTCGCCATCCTCTGCTCGACCAAAGATCAGAAGGAAGGCATGAAGGCGTTTATCGAAAAGCGCCCCGCGCAATTCAAAGATCGTTGACCGACTACCAAGGAGTAACCGATGGACTTCATGTTGAACGACGAACAAAACGCGTTGCGCGATATGGTGCGCGACTTCGCCGAAAATGAACTGAAACCCAACGCCGCCCACTGGGACGAACACCACATCTTCCCGGCGGAAGTGGTCAAAAAGATGGGTGCGCTCGGCCTGATGGGCGTGGCCTACGACCCGGCCTACAACGGCGCGGGCATGGATTACCTGTCCTACGCGATCGTCGTCGAGGAGCTCTCGCGCGGCTGCGCCGGCACGGGCGTGATCTGCTCGGCCCACAGCTCGCTCGCCTGCGATCCGATTTACAATTTCGGCAACGAGGAACAGAAGCAGAAATACCTGTCGCGCATGACCACCGCCGAGTGGATCGGCTGCTTCGGCCTGACCGAACCCGGCGCGGGCTCGGACGCCGCCGCGCTGAAAACCACGGCGGTCAAAGACGGTGACGAATACGTGCTCAACGGCGCGAAGCTGTTCATCACCAACGCCGTCGAAGCGCAGGTGGCCGTCGTCTTCGCGCAGCAGGACAAGGAAAAGGGCCATCGCGGCATCAGCGCGTTCATCGTCGAAAAAGGTACGCCCGGCTTCTCGGTGGGCAAAGTCGAAGACAAACTGGGCATTCGCGCCTCGTCGACCGCCGAACTCGTTTTCGAAAACTGCCGCATCCCCGCCGCCAACCTGCTCGGCGAAGAGGGCCAGGGCTTTAAGATCGCGTTGGCCACGCTCGACGGCGGCCGCATCGGCATCGCCGCGCAGGCCGTGGGCATCGCCCAAGCGGCGCTGGACGAAGCGGTGAAGTACTCGAAGGAGCGCGTGCAATTCGGCAAACCGATCGCCAAGCTCCAGGCCATTCAGTGGTTCATCGCCGACATGGCCACCGAGATCGAAGCGGCCCGGATGCTCGTGCACAAAGCGGCCTGGATGAAATCGCACAAGATTAAGGGTTTCGGCCACTACTCGGCGATGGCCAAGCTGTACGCCGCCGAAGCGGCCATGCGCGCCACGACCAAGGCGATTCAGGTGCACGGCGGTTACGGCTATGTGAAGGAATACTCGGTCGAGCGGCACTTCCGCGATGCGAAGATCACCGAAATCTACGAAGGCACCAGCGAAGTGCAGCGCCTGGTGATCGCCGCCAACCTGCTGAGGGATTAAATGGATTGGCTACTTTCCGACGACCAACGCATGGTCGTGGATATGGTTCGCGATTTCGCCGCCAACGAGGTGCGTCCGTTGGCGGCCCACCTGGATGAGGCCGGTCAGTTCCCGCTGGACAACCTGCGGAAGATGGCCGGCCTCGGCTTGATGGGCATGAACGTCCCCGCCGAATACGGCGGCTCGCCGGTCAGATCGGAAGAGCGTCGTGTAGGGAAAGAGGGTAGATTTCGGTGGTCGCCG
>CALBTQ010000425.1 GCA_937967875.1 uncultured Pseudomonadota bacterium | reverse complement strand
ATCGTATTCGGTGACTGGAGTTCAGACGTGTGCTCTTCCGATCTGTTTTTGGTGGAATCTGAAAGACGCGTTGGACAACGGCATGCCTCGCGTGCCGATGCCGGTCGTGCAGGCGTCGCGGGGTTGTCCGGAAAACTGCAAATTCTGCGTGGTGAAGTACCAACTGGGCAGCCGTTATCGTAAGCGGCCGATCGATGTCGTGCTCAACGAAATCGAGCAATACGGCAAACGGTTTCAAACGCCGTATTTCATGTTCGTGGACAACGACATGTCGGTGGATCCGCAGTTCACCAAAACATTGCTTTTGACGATACTGGAACGCTACGGCACGTCGCTGCGCCCGTACGTGTTCAGCCGCATCGATATTTATAAAAACGACGAACTGCTGCGGATCTTGGAGCAGTTCGATCACGCAACGCTGGGCGTGGGCGTCGAGTCGCTCAGCGACGATTCGTTGCGCGATCTGAACAAGCGGCAATCGCGCGAGGATATTTTTTCGGCGATCGCGGCGCTGCGTCGCTACAAGATCAGCGTCAACGGACTGTTCATGTTCGGTACGGAATACGACACGCCGGAGACGATTCGGCAGACGGTCGACTACTGCATCGAAAGCGGATTTTTCAGTGTGGGCCTGTTTGCAATTTACGATTTCCCCGGGCGCGAATCGTTGCTCGGTCAGCCGCAAATGATCGCCGACCATTTGTTCATTCACCGAGATTGGCGTTATTACAATTTGAGTTTCGCGGTGAATTATCCGCGGTTGATGCGCCCCAGCCAGTTGCAGACGGGGATTTTCGAAGGGTACAAACGTTTCAACGATCGTTCGCCCGACAGCATGTATCAGTTCATGCCGACGCGCCGAACGTCGATGAAGTACCTGGAATACCTGCGGCGGGTGGAAACGCCGTTTTACGACGCGCACGATCAACGCTTGGAAGAGAAAGTCACCGGCCGCACCCCGGCGGACATGGACGCCGAAGTGCCGATCCGGGTTTCGCAGACGGAGATCTATCTGGAAACGGCGAACTTTCTGGCGCGCAATTTGATCCGGCCGATTTCCTGGAAGTTGCTGCGCGGTATGATGTTCTCCGCACTAACCACGAAACGGCAACCGTAGGGCATCACGCATGGCCAAGGTTGTTATCATCTATCCGCGTGAAACTGACCCGCCGGTCGAAACCAACAGCTTTCGCGCGCGCATGCCCCGTTACGGCGTTTTGTCGATCGCTTCGCATCTGGCCGCTCATGGCCATTCCGTGCGGGTTTTTTGCGAATTGACGGGCGCGAATATCGATTGGCCGACGGTTGCCGCGGCCGACTTCGTTTGTTTCTCGTTTTTATCGTATTGCGCAAAACGCGCCTATTCATTGGCCCGGCGCGTACGCGGCGAATTCGGCAAAACGGTGATTATCGGCGGATCGCACGTTTCAGTATTGCCCGAAGAGGCGCTCGATTTTTGCGATTACGTCATTCGCAACGAGGGCGAGGCGGCGTTGCTGGAATTGCTCGACACACTGATGCACCAACGTGACGTCGGGCGTGTCGGCGGACTTTCCTACCGCGACGGCGAGGGGAAAATCGTCCACAATCCGGATCGGCAATTCGACGCCGATTTGGCGATTCCGCTGCGGCCGGAGTTGATTCCGGAGTATCGGTCGTGGGGGCTTTCTCCCGCTTCCATCGGCGATGCCTGGCGCAACGCCATGCCGCGCGTGGCCTTGCCGATCTTGCAGGCTTCCCGCGGGTGTCCGCATGCGTGTTTGTTTTGCGTGGTTCGGCAACAACTGGGCGCTAGATATCGCAAGCGGCCGATACCGGTTATTTTAGATGAACTTGCGGCCTATCGTCGGTTGATCCGCTCGCCGTACGTCTATTTTGCGGACAACGATCTGGCGGCCGACCCGGAATTTTCCCTCGAACTGTTTCAGGCGATTCAGGCGCGGTTCGGCGCCGACTTGCGGCTTTATCTGTTCTGTCGTCTCGCCATCGCGCGGGAAGAAAAGTTGCTCCGGCTGCTCGAACGTTTTGCCGGCGTTACCCTGGGCATCGGTTTTGAAGCGCTCTCCGATGAGGCGCTTGCCGAACTGAACAAGCCGCAACACTTCGCCGACATTCAGGACGCGGTTGGGGCGTTGCGTAATCGCCGGTTGGATATCCACGGTTTGTTTATCGTCGGCAATGAAAGCGATCCGCCGGACGTGGTGCGGCGTTGCGTCGATTTTGCGGTGGATAATCGTTTTGTCAACATTGCCCTGACCCCGCCTTACGATTTTCCCGGGGCGCACGGGCAAGCGGGACAGCCGCGATTGGTTCCCGATCACTTGTTGATCCACCGCGACTGGCGCTTCTTTTCGGGAAATTTCGTGGTCCATTTCCCCAAGCGCATGCGCCCGGGCGAACTGCAACAGGAGGTAATCGCGGGCTACGATGCATTTACACGACGTACACCCAACAGCATGGTGAAATATTTACCGATTCGAGCGACGGCGGCTAAGTATGTTGATTATTTGAGTAGTGTGGAAAGCACCTTTTACGATCATCGAAACGAACGGATCGAAGATCGGGTGGCGGCACGTCGTTTGGAAAATCTGACCTACGATCTTCCGGTCAAGGTATCGCCTGGGAGCAAATATTGGGAGACGATTCGCTTTCTTGGTTTAAACGCAATTAGACCCACTTCCTGGCGTATTCTCAGTAAGTTGGTATTGCTGCAACGATAAAAATTTTTTTTTTATTCCTTGACGGGGTATAGAAGTAAAAAATAAAATCCCATATGGGTTGGGCTATAGGCCGTCATCTGACGATTGACTGATTATTCATGGTCTGTAGCGTCGTCATTTCAGAACGAAAAAGGTAATATTCTCATGCAATACGAAACAGCATTAAAAGGCAAAGACCGAATTAAAATGATGCTCGTGCGGCCGCCGGGGCACCTGTGGCCGTTGATCAACGAGTCGGACAATTGGCTTTTGCCTTTGGGACTGCCGGCGCTGGCTGCGTACCTACGGCGCGAGATGCAGGGCATTGATCTATATATTCTCGATTGCTTGCCGGAGAAAGTCGGCTGGAAATCGTTGCGCCGTAAAATCGCCGAATATCAGCCCGACGTCTTCGGCGTCGGCGATTTGCTGATTTACATGCACGAAGGCATGCGCGCTCTGCAGGTCGCCAAAGAGGAAAACCCCGATTGTGTGACGATAGCCGGCGGCCACAGCCATAGTCACATGCCGGAATACTCTTTAAAAACGTTCCCGCAGCTCGATTTCATCGTTCAGTATGAAGGCGAAGAAACAACGCGGGAGCTGCTGGAAACGCTGCGCGCCGGCGGCGATTTGTCCAAGGTTCGCTCGATCGCCTACCGCGACGGCGACACCGTAATGATCACGCCGCCAAGACCGTTGATCGAGGACATCAACACGTTGCCGATGCCGGCCTACGATTTGGTGCCGGTGAACAAGTATTCGCCCGGCGGGGTTATGTATCCCCGAGCGGTGACCATCCAGGGCGCGCGCGGTTGTCCGTATAATTGCAACTTCTGCGCCTGGTCGGCTTTGGAAGGACACCATGAGCTCGACAAGGACGGGAAGGTCGTTCTGGTGCCGACGCTTCGCCAACGCAAAGTGGATAACGTCATCGGCGATATCGATTTCCTCTACAAAGAGCACGGCATTCGCTATCTGTTCTGGGTGGAAGGCACTTGGAATTACGACAACGATTGGTTGAACGAATTTTGCGATCAGATGCTCAAACGCAAGTACAAAGGCTTGAACTGGTGGGCCTTCGTTCGCGCCGATAAATTGCTGGAGCAGGAAAAACTCGGCATTTTAGAAAAGATGGTCAAGGTCGGTTTCCTGCACGCGTTGATCGGCGGCGAGCGTCCGGTCGACGAGGAGCTTCTGCACATCGGCAAAAACAAGCTGTCGGCCGACGCGTTGGTTCAGGCGTCGAATATGATGGCCAAGAAGTACCCGAAGGTGGTTCGCTATTCCACCTTCATCACCGGGATCCGCAGCGAAACGCCCGAATCGATGCTGCGCTTGAGCGATTACAGCATCAAAGCCAATTTGGACTTTGCACCGTATCATCCGGTGACGCCGTTCCCGGGCACGCCGTTGTTCGAAGAAGCGAAAAGCAAGGGCTGGCTCGAGGAATTCGATTATTCCAAGTACGACATGTTCCGTCCGGTGATGCCCAGCGAAGCGATGACTCGCGAGGAAATCAGCGCCATGACGCTGAAGATTCAAACTCGTTTCATCATGAAACAGCCGTTCCGCTACATCGCGGGAATGTTTTCGCCTCACTGGCTGCGCCGTCATTTACGCTGGTACCTGACGTTTTCGGTGCTCCGGGTCGTTATGCGCGACCTATGGGCGGCGATTCGGGGAAAGAAACAATTCGAAGGTTTCGGCGCGGTGGAGAAGCTTTGGAAGCCGAAGTGGTACAACACCTGATCGGCGACGTAAGTTTTCATTTTTGGTAGATTCACAACGCCGGGAAACGACCTGCGAACCAGGTCATCCCGGTGTTGTTTTATTTGAGGCAAATCCGAGATGATCGACGATGGTTGCTGAACCCCTGCCAAGACGAAGATTGCTTATCACGGGCGGTTCGGGTGCGCTCGGCCGTGCGCTGATTCCCTATCTGCTGAATGAAGGAATGATCGTTCGCGCCCTGTGTCATCGCCGAGCGGTCGAGGATGCGGGCGTCGAGACGGTATGGGGCGATTTGCTTACTTTCGACGATCGTTGGCTTGATGGTGTCGACGCCGTGATTCATCTGGCGGCGCAGACCATCCCGACCGCCGATCGGCGGGCCATGATGCGCAACAACACGGAAACGGCCGCCGGGTTGGTGGAGGCGTTGAAACGTCGCGGCGGGGAACTGCCGCTGGTGTTCACTTCATCGATCGCCGTTCATGGTCCGAATCGGAATGGAACTCCGCACGAAGCGCAAACTATGAGCGAACCGTGCACCGATTACGGTCGGGCGAAGTTGGCGGCGGAACGGGTCATCGGCGAATACCCGCAGGCGATCGTCGTGCGGTTGCCGATGGTGGTGGGAGCGGGAAGGGCGCTGGATGTTTTTCGCAAACTGGCTCGCTGGAGGATATTCCCGTTGGCGTCCGGGAGATTCAGCGAGATCGACGTTCGCGACGTAAAACGGTTGTTGTTACAACTCGCGGTGGCATCAAG
>CALBTQ010000424.1 GCA_937967875.1 uncultured Pseudomonadota bacterium | reverse complement strand
AGATCGTATTCGGTGACTGGAGTTCAGACGTGTGCTCTTCCGATCTGCGAGCATGCCGGGCAGTCCGGCGAGCATTTCGGGCAAGCCGCCGACCGGCGGAGCGACCACCGGGCGTCCGGCGCGCAGCGCTTCAAGAATGACGAAAGGCACGCCCTCGCTGCGGCTGGTGACGGCCACCAGGTCGCAGGCGGCCAGCAGCGGCTCGACGCTTTCGACGAAACCCAGAAAACGGAAGGCGGGCAGCAGGTGCTCGGCCAGCACGCGCTCGCGCATCTCGCCCATCAACGGCCCGTCGCCGGCGACGACGAACCGCGCCTGCGGCCGCTCGGCGACAATGTGTTTGGCCAGTTCGACGAACGCCAGCGGATCCTTCACCGGTTCGAGCCGGCCGACGAACGCGATAGTCGGCGCGTCCGGCGGCAGTTCGAGTCGCGTGCGGTTGTCGAAGCGTTCGCGGGCGTCGGGCGCGCGATCGGGGATGCCGTTGGCGACGACCTCGATCTTTTCGCCGGGCACATGATGGGCGACCAGCAAGTCTTTCAGAAACGAGGCGACGACGATCACCCGCGCGGCCTGCTTGCGCATTGCGCGACGATCCAGCCGCAGGTTCAGGCGCATTTTCAGCCCGGCCAGACCGGTGAACGCCTCGGGCGCGCCGTGCACGGTGGTCACTAGCGGCACCCCGGTTTCGGCGCAGGCCTTGGCCGCCACGACGTTGGCCAGGTAGCCGTGCGTGTGCACGACCTCGACGCCCGCGTCGCGCTGAATGTCGGCCAGCTCGCGGATCGCCGCGGTGTCGTATTTGCGGCGGCGGTTGATATGGTGCACCAAAATGCCGCGCTCGCGCGCCCGTTCGGCGAGCGGACCGTTATCGAACACGGCCAGGTGAAAACGGCATTGGTTCTCGTCGCGGCATCCGTCAAGCAGGTTGATCAGATGGGCTTCGATACCGGCGAATCTCGTCCCTTCGGTCGTCAGCAACACCGTCGGCATCTAGTTCTCCCTTCGCGTCGGCTCCCAGGCGGCGATCGGTCGATCGGTCAGGTAGCGGAACCAGGCGCGCAACAAAGCGAGTTGCACCATGCCGAAGAACATCGCCAGACGCAAGGGGGAGGATACCCTGAGGCCCAGGCCGCTCAGCAGCGCGCCGACCAGCGACAGGCTCCAGGCCAGCGCCTGCGGCGCGAACAGCAAATAGCCCCAGGGATTGCGCAGCGCGAACCCCAAACTGAAATACAACGCGGCGCACGCCAAAAACGGTCCGCCCCAGCGCAGCCACTTGTGGCCGATCAGCGACCAGCGCAGGCGCTCCATGGCCCGCGGCAGATCGTGTCGAGCGACGGCCAGCGTGAACAGACCGCCGGTGAAGGTGCGCACCTTGCGGCGGAATTCCTCGCGCTGATTGGCTGCGCGGCGCACGATCGCCACCGCTTCGGGCGCGACCGTCACGCGCAAGCCGCGATCGACCACGGCCAGCGGCACGTACAGATCGTCGACGCACTCGGGCGGCACCGGCGGACGATGATCGGTGCGCAACGCGTACAGACAGCCGTTGACGCCCAACAGCGTGGCGGTTTGCGCCTCGCGATTGCGCAGGCCGATTTCAAAGCGCGTGTAGAGCCCCGCGCCCTTGTTCACGTCGCGCTCGTCGGCGGCGACCGAACGATCCACGCCGGTCACGCAACCCACGCCCGGCTCGAGCAGCTTGGCGACCAGCAACCGCAGCGCGTCGGGCTTGACGGTCACCGTCGCGTCGGTGAGCAGCAACACCTCGCCGTCGGCCTCGATCGAGCCGACGTTCTGCGCCTCGCTCTTGCCGCGCCGTTCGCTCAGCCGCAGCACAAGATCGGCGCCCGCCAGTTCGGCCTGCGCGGCCGTGTCGTCGCTGGAGCAATCGTCGACGATGACGATCTGCACCTCGCCCGGGTAATCCAGCTCGCGCAGCTCGCGCACCTTGTCGGCGATGCGCGCGGCGCAATTGTACGCGGCGACAACCGCCGTCACGCGCGGCCAGGTCGCGGGCGCGGGCGACGGCTCCAGATCGTAACGACGCTTTTTCAGACGCAGCAACAGCGGATAGCCCAGGTAGGGGAACACGAACAGCGCCGCAGCCAGCAGCGCCATGAACAACCACAAACAGTTCATCGATCTCTCCCGAGCATCCGCAAATAAAGGTTCTGATACTGCTCCACCATGCGGCGGAGGCTGAATTGTTCGATAACGCGCCGGCGCGCTTCGCGACCCAGCCGCTTGGCCAGCGCCGGATCGCCGATCACCCGCAGACACGCGTCGGCCAGCACGTCCGGATCGTCGGGCGGCGCCAACAGGCCGGACACGCCGTCCTCGATCGCTTCGGGATTGCCGCCTACGTGCGTGGCAATCACCGGCCGACCGGCGGCCATCGCTTCGACGACCAACAGCGACAGTCCCTCGTACTTGCTGGGCACGACGATCAAATCGAAACAGGCGAGTTTTTCACGCGCATCCTCGCGATAGCCGGTGAAGGTGACGTGCGCGGCGACGCCCAGGTCCGCCGCCTGCCGCTCCAGCGCCGCGCGCATATCGCCGCGCCCGACCACCGCCAGGTGCACGTCGGGTATTTCGGCGATCAGCCGCGGCATTGCGCGCAGCAGCGTCCCCTGCCCCTTAACCGGATACAGGCTGCCGATCACGCCGATCAAAAACGCGTCGACAGGCAACCCCAGCTCCTCGCGCCAGGCCGCCCGCTTGCGTTTGTCGGCCAGGCGCGCGGGCACTTCCGCGCCGTTGTGAATGACGCGCAGATGCTTTTCCTGCAGGTTGAACAGACGACCGACCTGCTCTTTCATCTCCTCGCTGACCACCAGCAGCGGCCCGGCCAGTTGGGCGACGATGCGGTAGGCGAAGCGGCGCCGGTAACGCGCGGCGATGTACGACAGGTTGCCGTGTACCGTGGCCACGGTCGGCTTGCCGATGAGCTGGCGCACAAAGAAGCTGTACACGTTCATCGTGAATTCGTGACTGTGCAGCAGGTCGATTTTCCGCTTGTGCACCAGCCGCAGCAGGCTGAGCACGAAGCGCCAGTTGAAGCGCCGCGCCAACGGAAGCACGGTCACCTGTACGCCCTGCGCGCGGAACTGCTCGGCCAGCCAACCTTCCTTGATCAGCACCACCTGGCTGGAGAAACGCGCCGGGTCGAGGTTGCGGATCAGGTTGATCATCAAGTGCTCCGCGCCGCCGGGATTGCCCGTCTCGATCAAATGCAGAATGCGCAGCCGTTTTTCGCCGAGCGTCTTTTGGTTGGCGTAGCGGTAGTAATCGCACTCGCGGCAATCGGCCGGGCAGCCGGGTCGCCGGCGACAATCGTGACCGGCGAAGGAACCGACCGCGCGCCAGCAGAAGTATTCGCCGTCGGGCTTCACGTGTGCCGGACAATCCGTATATGGACAGCCCATGAAATCCCAGTGCGACACGCGCCAGCGGTTGCGCCAGCGCTGCCGCCACGGCCGCACCTTATCGACCAGCGAGACGAACAGACGATAAGCGGCGATGCGCCAACGCGACGCGCCGCCGGGTTTTTCCTGCACCAGGGCGTGGCCAAAACGAAAACGACCGGCGCGCAGGGCTTCGCTCACGACGGCCCAGGTCGACGGTTCGGCGGAATCGTAATGCGTCAGCCGGGTGCGCACACGGCGTAGGTTGGCCGGACGATGGAAATCGTCGCCGTGAAACGCCAACAACGACGGATTGTGCAACCGCGCTACGCGATGATCGTTCAGCCGGCGCGGACCGGGCACGAGAGCGCCATCGCGACCGGTGTTCCACACCTCCATGCCGTCCAGTTCGAGAGCCAGGGCCGGATCGGCGCCGGGCATGCCGGACTCCGGATGCGCCAGCACGGCCAGACCGCCGCGTTCGCGAATTTCGCGGCACAACGTGCGCGGATCGGAGGTCGTCAGCAATTCGGTGACGCCGTAACCGATCAGATGCATGCCGTCGGGCATGGAAAATTCGATGCCCGGCACGAGCAGCAGCGAATCGTCGCTGAGCCTGGCGCATTCGGCGGCCAGTTGGTCGACCTGCTCCTGCGTCAGCCGGTCGGAGTGTTCGGCGAAACAACACACGCGCATGCCTTTTTGCCGGCAGATGTGCGCAATCTCGCGCACCGACAATTCGCCGTCGTAACTGAAGGCGGAATGCACATGCATCA
>CALBTQ010000423.1 GCA_937967875.1 uncultured Pseudomonadota bacterium | reverse complement strand
ACCACCGAGATCTACACTCTTTCCCTACACGACGCTCTTCCGATCTCGCCCCCGGGTACAATCCCTATGTCGCCGAAACGGTCAGCGCCCAAATCAAGGAATTGGCCGCCGAAAACAATATTGTGTTCGTCAACATCTCCGCGCTCGATCAGGACGCCGAAACGTTGCGCCTCCTCGCCCGTCAGGCCGTCGACGACGGCGCGACGATCGTCACCTTCAACCGGCCGTCTCCGCCGCGCGACCTCGAATTTTACAAACAGGGGTTCATCGCCTACGGCCTGGGCAACCAGACGATCAACGAATCGTCCGCGACCGAGGCGAACATTTCGTTTCTCGCGCGGCACGTGTTTTACGGCAAGCGATACATCTCGCTGGATTTGATTCCGCTGGAAGCGCATGAGGGATATGTGCGCCCGTTGCATGCCACGCGCACGCGCCAAGCGTACACTCTGTTGTTCGGCGGGAGTAAGCGAAAACCGTAATCGACTCAGTCGAACTCGGACTCGTCTTCGCTTTCCTCTTCTTCTTTGTAGTCGCCGAAATCGCCGTCCAGTTCGGTGTCGAACTCGCCGTCGTAATCGTCGTTGATCGAATCCAGATCGTCGAAATCGACGTCCGATTTAAAACTGGATGCGGTCGGCTTGGCTTTGGTCGCTTTTTTATTGGGTTTGAGCGGAACTTCCAACGGCTTGCCGCATTTCGGACAGGTGGTCAGTTCCTTGCCCATGTCGAAAAACTTTGCTTCGCATTCTCGACAAATGTGCATCTTGCCGAATTTACTGTGCGTCATCTAGCGCCCCATCAACAAGGGTTACCGGGGATTTAAGCAGCCGTTATTTACCAGAACACATAGTGACGCGCAAGCGAAAAAAAGCCCGAACGGCCGTACGTCTTTGACCGCTTGCGTCAGATGGAAAATACGTGCTAATAGCCTCCTGTCAACCCAACGTGCAATTACATCATTTCACCTCAAGCCGAAAGGAGCAGCGTGTATGGAGATCAAGACTATCTTCGTCATTGGCGCCGGCCAGATGGGGCACGGCATCGCGCAGGTGGCGGCGACCAAGGGCTTTACCGTTTTTCTCAGCGATATCAGCCAGGAACTGTCCGACAAGGGCAAGGCCGCGATCGATAAAAACCTCGATCGTCAGGTGAAAAAAGAGAAAATCGCCGCCGCCGACAAGGACGCGATTCTCGCGCGCATCACAGCGGTTACGGGCATGGCCAAAGCCGCCGAGGCCGACCTGGCCGTGGAAGCGGCGACCGAGAACATGACGATCAAAAAGAAAATCTTCACCGAGCTCGACGCGATCACCCGCCCGGAGATCATCCTGGCCACCAACACCTCCAGCCAGTCGGTCACCGAGCTGGCCGCGGTGACCAAGCGCGCCGACAAGGTCATCGGCATGCACTTTTTCAATCCCGTGCCGGTGATGAAGCTGATCGAAATCGTGCGCGGTCTGGCCACTTCCGACGAAACCTACAAAAGCATCTACGAGCTTTCCCTGGCGCTGGACAAAACGCCGGCCGAAGTCGCCGACTACCCCGGCTTCGTTTCCAACCGCGTGCTCATGCCGATGATCAACGAGGCGATCTTCTGCCTCTACGAGGGCGTGGGCAACGCCGAGGCCATCGACACGGTGATGAAACTGGGCATGAACCACCCCATGGGTCCGTTGACCCTCGCCGATCTGATCGGCCTGGATACGTGCCTGTTCATCATGCAGCGGCTGTACAACGGCTTCGCCGATTCCAAGTACCGCCCCTGCCCGCTGCTCATAAAAATGGTCGAGGCCGAAAAACTGGGCCGCAAGACCGGCGAAGGCTTCTACAAGTACGATTGACGATTCGACAAGCGGGCGTGCTTCTCAATTGCGCGCCCGCTCTTTTTTTGCTTAGATGTCCCGTCAAACCAGCGTGAGAGGAACCATGAAGCTTTCGATTTTGATGCCGGTATACAACGAACATTCCACCGTCGAGGAAATCGTCAAACAGGTCATGTCGGTGGACTTGGACAAAGAATTGATCATCGTCGACGACGGCTCGACCGACGGGACCGTGGCCATCCTTAAAGAGAAGATCGAACAGCTGCCCGACGTGCGCGTGTTCTACCACGGCGTCAACCAGGGCAAAGGCGCGGCCATCCGCACCGGCAAGCAGTACATCGAAGGCGACATCGCGATCATTCAGGACGCCGATCTGGAATACGATCCCAACGATTACCACACGCTGATCGATCCGATCGTCAAAAAACGAGCCGACGTCGTCTACGGCAGTCGCTTTCTCGGCCCGCGCCGGGCGTTTTTGTTCTGGCATTACCTGGGCAACCGCTTTTTGACTTTCGTCACCAATTTGCTGTACGACACGATGCTTACCGACATGGAAACCTGCTACAAGGCGTTTCGCGCGCATATTCTTAAGGAAATCACCATTCGCTCGAACCGCTTCGATTTCGAGCCGGAAATCACCGCGAAGATCTTCAAACGCGGCTACAAGGTATTCGAAGTGCCCATTTACTATTCCGGCCGCGATTTTTCCGAAGGCAAAAAAATCAGTTGGAAGGATGGCTTCCGCGCCATCTGGACGATCGTCAAATTCCGCTTCACTGATTAATAAAGGAGACGCCATGATCCGCCGTTTGCTCGTCATGACGATTTGTTTTGCCTTGCTGCTTCCCGCCCTGCTTTTGGCCGCCGAGGAGCATGGCGACAATGTGCCGGGGATGAAGGAATTTCACGACGTAATGGCCAAGATGTGGCACACCTATTATCCCGCCAACGATTGGGCTTCCGTGCGCAAGGACATCGGCGCGCTGCAGGAACGGGCCAAGAAGCTGCAGGAAACCAAACTGACCGGCGACATGGCCGCCAAGCAGGAAACGTTCGATAAAACCGTCGCTGAGATGATCAAGCAGATCGACCTTCTCGTCGCCGCCTGCAAAAAGGACGATGATGAAGCCGTTAAAAAAGGCGTGTTCGACGTGCACATGGCCTTTCACGACATGATCAGCGCGCTTTACGCGAAGTAGTCTTTTTCCGCGCCAACCACTCGTCACGCTCGATGCTCATGTCGAGGTAACGCACGAAACCGGCCTCGGAAGTGCCCTGCACCATGTGCCGCCGCGCGATGGGCACCCAGTGATAACCGTTAACGTGAAAACCGAGTTTTTCGTACAACTTTACCGCGCCGATGTTGAGGATGGAAACGTCCAGGCTCATCGTTTGCATTTCGAGCGTGTCGAACCAGTGATTGAGCACGCTGGTCAGGCTGTCGAAACCGTAGCCCATGCGCAGGCGATCGGCGCGCAGGCGGATCGACAACAAACCCTCTTTGCGTATCGCGTCGACCAGCGCGATGCCGATGCGGCCGACGATTTTGTCGCGCTCGTCCAGCACCGTCCACGTGCGTTTGTAGTCGGTGTTGGTGCGCGAGCGATACCAATTCTCCAGGCTGGCCATGTCGCGCGGAAAATCGGTATACGGCGCTTCCTTCGGATCGTCGTTGCGCGGCCATTTGGCCATGTGGCGCAGATCCTCCCAGCGCACCGGCCGGCAATAACAAAGTTTGCCCGGCGCAACCAGATCGGCTTTCCAAGCGAAAATTAATTTCATGAAAAATCACCTGCCCACTATTGCCGGTCGATATTGTCGGCTAACATACCACAACATGAAACAAGTTCGTATCGCCTTCATGGTGCTGCTGGTGGCGGGAACCTTGTCCTGCAGCCGGCGTTTGAGCGACCAGGAAACGATCTTCGCCGCCTGGAATTGTCCCGCGCGCATCGGCGGTTCGGTGCGCGCCGAATTGCAGGCGCATCCGAATCATGAAGCCGTCAGCGACGGAATGTACATATACAAAACAAGCGGACCCAAAGCGGAACAACGCACCGTACGCATACAGGGCGAAGGCGATACGATTCTCTGGATTCAAATCGAAGATCGTCCGCACGCCGCCGATCCCGTCGCCGAACACCAGCGCTACGAAAACGAGGTCGACCGCCTCACCGACCTGCTCGGCGAACCGCGCAAGAATGGCAATCGCCTATCCATAACGCGCCAGGCGCATTGGACCGACCATCCCTCGCTGTGGGTGGACCTACGCTTGAGCGTCTCAACCGACCCGGCCTACGCCTCGCGCATTCTTTCGGTGCGTCGCAAAACCGATCAATAATAGCTGAATTTACCCGGATACTTCTGGAACAGCTTGCCCCACTTGGTTTCCCGCAGCCATTTGCGCACCCGCGGAATGCCCTTGACCGGGTACCATACATAATCGTGGAACACGTAGCTGCCCAGCACGAAGAAATACACCAGCGGCGTATGGAAGAACAGTTTCTGGAATTTCTTGAGCGGCCCCCACCAGAAATGCTTCACGAAGCCGGTGGCCGCGTTGTGGCCGGTCTGGAAGTGGAAATTCACGTTGCTGATGTCCTCGCCGACAATCTCGATCTCGCGCGGATCGCCCACGCCCAGCCCTTTATCGTGCGCGATGCGGATGCACGGAATGGTCATCGGATCGAAGCCCATCAGCCTGGCCGAAATCGCGTCGATCGCCACCGGGTCGCCCGAAGCGAGGATGTAATCCTTGACCACCGGCCACATCGTGCGCGGTCCGGGGCCATTGCCGGCCGTCGTGCCGTCCATCACGTTGAACAGACCGCTGTGAATTTCCCGCTGAATCATCAGCAGATCGACCAGCGTTTCGTGAATCCACGTGTGCGTGTAGTGCCGGCGGGTCGTCAACAAACCGCCGAACGCGTTTTTCATCGCGCCGGTGTAGGTCGTATACACGTGGCACTTGATCGTCGGTAAATGCACAATGTTCTTATTGAAGAAGTACTCGGGCAGGAAAATCCCTTGCGGGTAAATCTTGTGCAGCACCAGCGTTTCGCCCTTGGGCTTGTACTCGACCCACTTGATGTCCTGCGGCCGAAAATTGTAGAGCACCGGCATGTTGTATTTTTCAAACAGCGGCTTGTACTTGTTGAGCCGCTCGCCCTTGAACGGATTGATGACCACCGTGTTGTTCTGCACGCACACCTGATCGGCGTAACCCATCTCCTTCAGCCCGAGATACGTGCCCTCGAACTGCCAGGGCGTCGTGTTCGCGCCGGGGTACATGAAGTGCCAGGAAATGTTGTCTTTCAGGATCGTGGTCGCGTTCTTGTCCAGGTATTTATCCGCCTCGCCCAGTTCGAGCAGGCGCGCGTAATCCCGCAATACGGTTTCCGGTTCGGTCTTGAGTACGGCAACTTTCGCTTTCGCCATGGGAAAAACCTCTCACGTTGGCGTTTCTTCAAATATAAGTCCGCTGGCGCGGAATGAGAATGTATATCAGTAAAAAGTCACTTTGAAAAGATTGGATGCCGTTGTGGGAAAAATTGGGCAAAGCGCCCGCCGGCGGAACGCATTTCGGTGACGGCTTCTCATAATCGGGAGTCGTATTCTTTTCTTGAATTTTCAAAAATTTTGGATAATGCTGGCTCGATTCCAATCGCAACAATTATCAACCTAATTACAAAATCGGCGTTTGAGGAGATTATTGTCCTTGAACATCAGACGGAAGAGAGTCGTCCTTTTTTCGGTCACCTTTGTTCTGATGCTGCTCGTGTGTCTGGCGGCGATGGAATTGTATTTGCGTAAAACCCAATCGCAAATCGTTGCGGAAGACAACCGTCCGCCGGTCGGCATTTCCGAACGTTGGCCGCAGGTCGTGACCGTCGATACGCCGCAAGGCAAACGGTTGATCCCCGGCAGCCGCGTGGTGATCAAAAACCATTACCTGTCGCATCGGGATATCAAACTGGAAATCAATTCGCTCGGCTTTCGCGACGAGGAAATCGCCGCAAAGAAAGAGCCTGATGAGTTTCGCCTTCTGGTCCTGGGCGATTCCATTGCCTTCGGCGATTACCTGCCCGCCGAAGAAGTGTTCGTGCAGCGACTGGAACATTACCTGCATGAAACGGCGCCCGGGCGTAAAATTCAGGCGATCAACGCCGGCATCAGCGATTGCGGCTTGGATGAGGAATTGAGTCTGCTGGAAGAGCGTGGTCTGGCATTGCAGCCGGATGTGGTGCTAGTCGAATTTTATCTCAACGACTCCCGCCCGCCCTGGGGATTCCCCGGTGAAAACGGATATCGCAATTGGCTGCGACGCCACAGCCTGCTGGCCGAATACATCTGGAAAAGTATCAAGCTTAAATCCTGGCTGTCGCAACAAGGAGCCGAACGGTTTTCCTGGCTCAAGGAAATGGATCGACTCGATTGGGCGCACGATCCGGCAGCCTTTGCCCGGCTGGCTTATTCGGCGCGTTACGATTGGGGAGCCGGCTTTCAGCCCGATTCCTGGCCGCCCGTCGCCGCCAAATTCCGCCGCCTGGCCGAACTGGCCGAAAAGCATGGATTTCGCGTGATCGTCGCCTTCTTCCCGGTGGTCTTCCAGGCCTATGCCCGGTTCGAGGAAACATCCCCGCAGACGCGCCTGGCCGAAATCGCCGCCGCCAACCGCTTCGGCTTCGTCGATCTGTTGCCGATGTTCCGCAAAAACAACCAGGAACGACTGTTCTTCGATCAATGTCACCCGATCGCAAAAACAAACGATCTGATCGGCCGCGCCCTCGCCGCTTACTTAGTCGAGAATGGTTTTATTAATCATTAGAGTTTCCCCATCCATCAAAAAAAAATGCATCGGTCCGGGAATTCTTCCCGGTATTCCGCATTCGAACTTCGAAATTCCCAATTTATTATACCGATCCCCCGCCGCCGATGATCCGCCCCGTTTCCGCGTCGATGAAAATTTCGGTTTTCCACATAATATCGGTCAACACGCCGTTATAATCCGGCTCACAGGTGACGACCCAGGCCAGGCGCTCGGTCTCGCGATGGGTGTAAAAATAGTGGACGTGATCACGAATCAGAATGAAATTCTGCAGCCAGTCGATCCATAATAGATCGGAAGAGCGTCGTGTAGGGAAAGAGTGTAGATCTCGGTGGT
>CALBTQ010000422.1 GCA_937967875.1 uncultured Pseudomonadota bacterium | reverse complement strand
GCCGGCGCTGGCGCGCGCGCATGTCCGTCATGCCCGCGTAGGCGGGCATCCAGGACCAGCAAATGCCTTTAAATTAAAAGGGCGGCCCGCAAGCCGCCCTCGGATACGCATTAAATCGCGCGGACTATTCGACCTTATCGAAGCGCGCCTGGAAGAAGCGCAGGTACTTGGGCTCGTAGACGAACTTCAGGCCCTTCGCCTCGTGGCGATGCTCATACAGCTCGATGACCGCCTCGGCAGTGACGTCCATGTGCGCCTGGGTGTACACGCGCCGCGGCAGGGTCAGGCGGACCAGCTCCAGCTTCGGGAACAGGTTCTCGCCGGTTTCCGGATCGCGCCCGGCCGACACGCCGCCGCGCTCCATCGCCCGCACGCCGCTTTCGACGTACAGGTCCGCCGCCAGCGTCTGCGAGGGGAACTGCTCGCGCGGCAGGTGATCGTAGAAGCGCTTGGCGTCCAGGAACACCGCGTGGCTGCCGATCGGCTCGACGATCGGAATGCCCGCGTCCAGCAGTTTGTTGCCCAGGTATTCGGTCTGGCCGATGCGCGCCCGCTGATGGTCGTCCTGCACGCATTCGAAAATGCCGCGCGCCACCGCTTCCATGTCGCGGCCGGCCATGCCGCCGTAGGTGTGCAGACCTTCGTACATGACCACCATGTTCTGCGCGGCGAGGCAGAACTCCTCGTCGTTCATCGCCAGGAACCCGCCGATGTTCACCAGGTGGTCTTTCTTGCTCGACATCGTGCAGCCGTCGGAGTAGCCGGCCATCTCTTTGAGAATTTCGGCGACCGACTTGTCCTCGAAGCCCGGCTCGCGCTGTTTGATGAACCACGCGTTTTCCGCCATGCGCGTCGCGTCGAACATCACCTTGATGCCGTGCTTGCCGCACAGTTCGTAAACCTCGCGGAAGTTCTGCATGCTCACCGGCTGACCGCCGGCCATGTTCACGCAGCCCTCGAAACTGACGTAGGGAATGCGGTCGGCGCCGACCTTGTCGATCCAGTACTTCAGTTTGTCCAGATCGATGTTGCCCTTGAACGGGTAGGTGCTCTGCGGATCGTGCGCCTCGTCGACGATGATGTCCACGAACTTGCCGCCGGCCAGTTCCTGGTGCAGCTTGGTGGTGGTGAAGTACATGTTGCCGGGCACGATGTCGCCTTCTTTGATCAGGATCTGGCTCATGATGTGCTCGGCGGCGCGACCCTGGTGGGTCGGCACGACGTACTGGTAGCCGTAGACCTTCTGCACCGCTTCGACCAGGTTGTAGAAGTTCTTGCTGCCCGCGTAGGCTTCGTCGCCCAGCATCATTCCGGCCCACTGCCAGTCGCTCATGGCGGCGGTGCCCGAGTCGGTCAGCAGGTCGATGTACACGTCTTCGCTCTTGAGCAGGAACGTGTTGTACCCGGCTTCCTTGATGCAACGCTCGCGGTATTCGCGGGTCGTCATTTTGATCGGCTCGACAACCTTGATTTTGAAGGGCTCGGCCCAACTACGACGTTTACTCATGGCTTGTCTTCTCCTTCGCAAAAAAATCGCCGGCCGCGCATCGCCTGCCGGATATCGATGGTCGAAAGTGGACCGACTGTAACGCGCCGAGTGCATGCTGGCAAGGGGCTGCGCGCAACGGCGGCAAATCGGTTATTCCGTTATTTCTCCAGCGCTTGCCTCGACGCGGCGCTTGCCAAGACCGATGCGCTCGGCTACGGTACGGCCATCGTTTCACCGGGAGAAAATCCGTGGCGCGACCGGGACGCAAATTGCCGAATTTCACGTTGCTGATTCTGGGCGAATCGGGCAAGGCGCGAAAGGTGCGCGTGACCGGCAAAATGCTCGGCGGTTTGCTGGCCGCGGCGGCGATTCTGTTTACGCTGAGCGTCGGGTTGCTGGTCGATTATCTCGGCGACAAAAGCGAGCTGCGCGAGCTGGCCGCGGCGTTGGCCAAAGGCGCCGGCGGACCGCGCGCGCCGGAAAGCGACATCGACTGGTCGGACGTCGATTTGGCCGACGCCGACCTGTCGCTGAAACTCGACAAGCGTCTGATCGAACTGGCGCCGGTCGACCGCTTTTTCGCGCCCGATTTCATCGACACGCTGGCGCTGCCCGCCGCCTGGCCGGTGCGTGGCTGGGTGACCAGCGAATTCGGTCCGCGTCGCGAGGCGCTGACCGGCCGCCGCGAATTTCATCCGGGCATCGACATCGCCGCGCCGATCAGCACACCTATTTTCGCGCCGGCCGACGGCTCGGTGCTGTTCGTCGGCGAAAGGCCGATTTACGGACAGTATCTGATTTTGCGCCACGGCCACGGCCTGACCACGCACTACGGCCACTTGAGTCGCACGCTGGTGCTCGAAGGCCAGACGGTGCGCGAGGGCGAGCAGATCGCCCGCGTGGGCAACTCCGGCCAAAGCACCGGAGCGCACCTGCACTACGAGGTGCGCCTGCATGACGTGCCGGTCGATCCGCGCCGCTACCTGCCCGTCGCCCCGGTGGTCGTCGCGAGCGAGGAAACGACCGACGATCCCCTCTTGCCCGCAACCGAGCCGGACGCCGCGCCCGCGCCGGAACCGGCCTCGCCCACGCCGCCGCTGATCGAAGTGCCCACGCCGCAACCATCACAGGAACCCGCGCCCGACTTCGGCAACTGAATTTTCCGTCCGTTGGATAACCTTGGCGAAATCCTGTACCATACCCGCATTCATCCGTACGGAGTGCGTGTGAAACTTCGCGAGACATCCAGACATCGCGGGAGCCGCTGATGGGCCGATCGCTGGTCGTGGCCGTGCTGTTGATCATGGCGCTGGTCGGCGCGGGGATCATGGCCTTCATGGTCACGATGAACCGCACCGACGACGCGGACCTGGACACGCTGACCATCGAGCCGCTGCACCCGGAAGAGCCGGATTACTATTCAAGCTGGCGGCGCGAAAACCCACGCGGTTCGTGGATGCCGCTGATCGACGCCGACAGCGAGGTGACCGTCAACGACTCGCACGCCGACCCGGCCGACGAAACCTTCGAGCTGACCTTCTCGGCCTACGCCATCCCCGACAGCATCCTGTACGCGTGCCTGGGCGAGGGG
>CALBTQ010000421.1 GCA_937967875.1 uncultured Pseudomonadota bacterium | reverse complement strand
GCGACCACCGATATCTACACTCTTTCCCTACACGACGCTCTTCCGATCTCGCGCGCGCTCACCATCCGGCCGTCGAAATCCACGACGATTTCCTTGTGCGCCTCATCGACGCGCGCGACGCGCCCGATGTCGCCGTTGTAGATTTCGCGATCGTAATCGTTGGCCGTCTGCATCACCTTGTCGCCCAGGCGGTACGAGCGCTCGCCGAAAATCAGCTCGGCGCCCGTCGGATTCAACCGCGCGCGCAGAGCCTCGTTGAGTGCGGCGACGCCCGCCTCGCCCTTGTGCATCGGCGCAAGCACCATGATCTCGCCGAGCGGATCGAGGTTGTAGGTTTGCGGCAGCCGGCGCGCGGCCAGATCGACCACCAGTTCGCGCAGCGCGACCGGATCGTCCTGCTCGATGAAAAAGAAATCGCCGTCCTTGGTCGGGGCCAGTTCGGGTATAAGGCCCCGGCGGATGTCGTGGGCGCTGAGCACGATGCGGCTTTGCGCGGCCTGACGGAAGATCTTGTCCAGCCGCACGACGTGCACGCGTTCCGAGGCGATCAAATCGGCCAGCACGTTGCCCGGGCCGATGCTGGGCAACTGGTCGACGTCGCCGACCAGCACCAGGTGCGCGCCGGGCGGAATGGCCTCGGCCAGGTGCGCGGCCAGCGGGGCGTCGAGCATGCTGGCCTCGTCGCAGACGACCAGATCGAACGCCAGCGGATTGTCGGCGTTGAAGGTGAACTCGTGCTTCGCCGGGTTGATCTCCAGCAGGCGATGCACCGTCTTGGCTTCGCGGCCGGTCGTTTCGGCCAGACGCTTGGCGGCGCGGCCGGTGGGCGCGCACAGTGCGACGGTGCGTTTCATCGCTTCGACCATCTCGCAGATCGACCGCACGATGGTCGTCTTGCCGGTGCCCGGTCCGCCGGTGACGACCAGCAGCGGTTGTTCGATGGAGTCGACGGCCGCCTCGCGTTGGCGCTCGGTCAGTTCGATCTGCAACCGTTTTTGCACCCAGTCGACGGCCTTGTTGCGGTTGATCGACCGGAAGCGGTCGGCGGCGCGTTGAATGCCGACGATCGCCGCGGCCAGCCGCCGTTCGGCCAGCGCCAGGCCGGTCGGCGACAGGACGATC
This sequence comes from uncultured Pseudomonadota bacterium, assembly GCA_937967875.1. GTDB lineage: Bacteria > Lernaellota > Lernaellaia > Lernaellales > Lernaellaceae > CALBTQ01. The sequence goes on along the minus strand of CALBTQ010000421.1, from coordinate 6,419 downwards.
TGCCCGGCGAGCATCTCGCGGCGCGCGTGTCCGGCGGCGACGAGCCGTTCGACCTCGGGGTCCAGCTTTTCCGGCGGGGCTTGCAGCAACCGCGCCGCCTCGACCGTCAGCGTCTCCACCGGCAGCGCCGTGTGCCCGTCCTCGGCGGCCAGGTTCAGCGTGTGCAGCAAGCCCGCGCGCAGCCGCGCCGGATCGTCCTCGGCGACGCCCAGCCCGCGGGCGATGCGGTCGGCGGTGAGAAAGCCGATGCCGCGCACCTCGGCGACCAGCCGGTACGGATCGTGCCGCACGACGTCGGCGGCCTGTTCGCCGAAGCGCTGGCGTACGCGCAGCACCAGGTGGCGCGGCGCGCCGGCTTTTTCCAGCAGCAGGCCGATCTCGCGGATATCGCGGCTTTCGCGCCAGGCGTCGGTGATCTGTTGGGCGCGCGCCCGGCCGATGCCCGGCACCTCGCGCAGACGCTTGGGTTTGTGCTCGATGATTTCCAGTGTTTTGACGCCGAAGCGGTCGACCAGTTCCCCGGCGAGCTTGGGGCCGATGCCCTTGATCAACCCCGAGCCCAGGTAGCGGCGGATGGTGTCGGCGTCGGTCGGTTGGCGGGCGGTGAACGAATCGACGCGGAACTGGCGGCCGTGGCGGAAGTCGGTTTCCCAACGGCCGGCGCACTCGATCGTTTCGCCGACGGCGATGCCGGGCAGACGGCCCACGATCGTCGCCGGTTGTCCGCCTTTATCCGGCTTGAGCGAAGCGATCACGTAGCCGTTGTTCTCGTTGCGAAAAACGATGCGGCGGATCTGACCGGTCAATTTTTCGCTCATCGATCAAGCCGCCTTTGACGAAAAAAATTATAGAAAAGGATTGGCAAAATTCGCTGAGAGTATATCCTGTACTTCCCAACGACGTCGAGCCTCTGTTGACGAGACCGCACGACGATTGCTAACCGCGAGGAAGGGGGCACCTGTTGAATCTCGCAGAATCCTTTAAAAATAAGCTGAAACGCATCGACAATCTTCCGACTTTGCCGACGGTGCTGCAAAAAATCATCGAAATGACCTCGGGCAACGACGCCAGCGCGCAGGATGTCATCGACGAAATGAGCGCCGACCAGTCGCTGACGGCCAACCTGCTCAAGGTGGCCAACAGCCCGGTGTACGGCGTGTCCAAGCGCATCGAGTCGATCCGCCAGGCGGTGGTGTTGCTGGGCTTTCAGGAAGTGCGCAACATCGCGCTGTCGGCCAGCGTGTTTTCGACGCTGGAAGTGGCCGGGCGACGCGGCACCTTCGACCGCCAGGTGTTCTGGTCGCACTCCTATCTGGTCGGCTACATCACGCGCGACCTGTACAAACAGTTCCCCGACCCGCGGTCGCAGGCCAGTTATTTTACGTGCGGCTTGCTGCACGACATCGGCAAGGTGGTGCTCGACCAGTATTTCATGCGCGAATTTTTCATGATCGTCGACGCGATCCGCGAGCGCAACGTCAGCGCCTGCGTGGCCGAGCGCGATCTGCTCTCGATGACCCACGCCGACATCGGCGGGCTGTTGCTGGAACGCTGGAAGCTGCCGGCCGACCAGGTGACCGCCGTGCGCGAGCACCACACGCCGTGGAACACGCCCAGCAAGCTGGCGGCGGCGCTGTACTACGCCAACCAACTGGCTTTCATGCTCGGTTACGGATCGATGAAGGAAGAGCCGCCGGTAACGATCGATTCGTTCTACGACTCCGAGGACGTCGCGTGGTTGGACGAAAAAGGCATTCTGCTGCCGCGCGAAACGTTGTCCGCCAAGCTCGACGAGCTGCGCGCCGACGAGGAGCGTTTGGCCAAAGCCATCAACCAGAGCGCCGGGGACAGCGACTCTACATCTGCCTGATCGTCTCCAGGGCCGCCGCCAACGCCTGATCGAGCTTGCTCGGATCGGAGCCGCCGGCCTGCGCCATGTCGGGCTTGCCGCCGCCGCCGCCGCCGACCGCCTGCGCCGCCGGACCGACGATCTTGCCCGCGTGGTAGCGCTTGGTCAGATCGTCGCTGACCAGCACGATCAGCATCGCCTTGCCGCCCGCCGCCGTGCCCAGCACGACCACGCCCGAACCGAGCTTGTCGCGCAGCGTGACGGCCATCGAGCGCAGTTCCTTCGGGTTTTCCAGCGTCACCTGTGTCGCCAGCACCTTCGTGCCGTCGATCTCGACGACCTGATCGAGGATCGAATCGCCCGCCTGCCCGGTCAGCTTGTCTTTGAGTTTCTCGATTTCCTTTTCGGCGTGCTTGAGCTGGCCCAGCAGCTTTTCCGCGCGCTCGACGATGTCGGCCGGCGCCGTTTTGAGCAACTCGGCGGTCGAGAGCAGTCGCTCGCGTTCGGTCTGCAGATGCGCCACCGCGCCGTCGCCGGTCAATGCTTCGATGCGTCGCACGCCGGCGGCGACCGAGCCTTCCGAGACGATGACGAACGGGCCGATCTGCCCGGTGCGCGTCAGGTGGGTGCCGCCGCACAGCTCTTTGCTGGTCTGGTCGCCGATGGCGATCATGCGCACGTCGGCCTCGTATTTTTCGCCGAATAGCGCGATCGCCCCGGCGGCGATAGCTTCGTCGTAAGCCATCTGGTTGGCGCCGACCGGCTCGTCGGCCATGACCAGCTCGTTGACGCGCGTTTCAATCGCGGTCAACTCATCGGGCGTGACCGCCGCATAGTGCGTGAAGTCGAAGCGTAACCGTTCGGGCGCGACCAGCGAACCGGCTTGCTTGGCGTCGGCGCCCAGCACCTCGCGCAGCGCTTTGTGCAGCAGGTGCGTGGCGGTGTGGTTGCGCTCGATGCGCCGGCGGCGGATCGGATCGACCGCCATGGTTACGCGTTGGCCGACGACCAACGCGCCTTTGGCGACCTTCACCTGATGGCCGACCAGCACGTCGCCGATGTACTTGCTGTCGGTGACCTCGACCAGCGCGTCGCCGGCCAGCACCTTGCCCCGGTCGCCCAACTGGCCGCCCATTTCGGCGTAAAAGGGCGTAACGTCCACGACCAGTTCGCCGGTTTCGCCGGCGGCCAGCTTGTCGACCAACGCGCCGTCCTTGAGCAGGCCGACGATCTCCGCCTCGACCTTGCCCTGATCGTAACCGACGAACTCGGTGGTCAGGCCCTTGGTCAAAAGCTCGCGGTGGCCGGCGCTCAGTTCCTCTGCGCCCGAGCCGTCCCAGGCGGCGCGGCTTTGCGACCGTTGCCGCTCCATTGCGTTTTTAAAGCCTTCCTGATCGACCGTGACCTCGCGATCGCGGCAGATGTCCTCGGTCAGATCCAGCGGGAAGCCGTAGGTGTCGTAGAGCTTGAAGGCCACTTCGCCGTCGAGCGTGCCGGCGCTGCGGGCCAGTTCGGCGTTGAGCATCTTCAGGCCGTTTTCCAGCGTACGCAGGAAGCGCGCTTCCTCGTTCTTGACGATCTTGGCGATGTACGCCGCGCGATCGACCAACTCGGGGTAGGCGTGTTTCATCGTTTCGATCACCGCGCCGCTGACCTGATACAGGAAGGGTTCCTTCATGCCGATGAGCACGCCGTGGCGCGCCGCGCGCCGCATGATGCGCCGCAACACATAGCCGCGGCCCTCGTTGGAAGGCAGCACGCCGTCGCCGATGAGGAAGGTGATCGCGCGGATGTGGTCGGCGACGACCCGCATGCTCACGGTCGTCTCCGGATCCTTGCCGTAGACGAGGCCCGACAGGCGTTCGGTTTCGCGGTGAATGGCCGCGAACAGGTCCGAATCGAAGTTGGTGTCCTTGCCCTGCATCACCGCCGTGAGCCGTTCGAGCCCGGCGCCGGTGTCGATCGACGGCCGCGGCAGCGGGGTCATCACGCCGGCCGCGTCGCGGTTGAACTGCATGAATACGAGGTTCCACAACTCGAGGTAGCGGTCGCCGTCGTCGATCGTCCCCTCGAACTGCGGGCCCTGGTCGTATAGGATTTCGCTGCACGGACCGCAGGGACCGGTGTCGCCCATCGACCAGAAGTTGTCCTTTTCGCCGAGGCGGACGATCCGGTCGGCCGCCACGCCCACTTCCGAGCGCCACAGGGCGGCGGCTTCGTCGTCGTCGCGAAACACGGTAACCCACAGCTTGGCGGTGTCGAGCTTGTAGACTTCGGTCAGCAACTCCCAGCCGAAGCGGATGGCGTCGCGTTTGAAGTAGTCGCCGAAGCTGAAATTGCCCAGCATCTCGAAGAACGTGTGATGGCGCGCGGTGCGCCCGACGTTTTCGAAGTCGTTGTGCTTGCCCGACACGCGCAGGCATTTCTGGCTGGTGGTGGCGCGGCGGGCGCCGATGTCTTGTTCGCCCAGAAAGACGCTCTTGAACTGCACCATGCCCGCGTTGGTGAACAACAACGTGGGATCTTTCTGCGGCACCAGCGGCGAACTGGGCAGCACCTTGTGCCCGTTATTCGCAAAGTAATCGAGAAACGCCTGGCGGATTTCATTGCCGGTCATCGCGCTGTCTCCTGTCTCCAGCAAGCGGAATTTCAAGGGGTTATTCCTAGCGCCTGACGTTGCGCCTGTCAAGGCGGCGAGGGGCGCAACATCGTCGAGCGACTAAAGAAAAACCCCGCGGAGCCTTGGCCCCACGGGGTTTTGTTTCTTATTCGCGAGAAATCTTAGAAGGCGATCTGCGCCTGCAATTTGATTTCGTCGTTGCTGTAGCCGTCCTGCGTGTCGTCGCCGGCCTTGTTGCCCACATCTTCCAGCTCTTCGCCGTGGTTGATGTAGTTGAGGCTCAGCATCGCATACTGCTTTTTGATGTAGTAGTTCACGCCGACGGTGATGTTGGTCAGGCCGTCCTGCTCGCTGGCAGCGTGATACGGGGTGGTCTCGTCGTCTTCGGTGTCCGGGTTCAACGCGTCGTAGCGAACCAGGAGCTCAACCGGCACTTCGAACATCGGGCCGAAGTTGTAGCCGGCCATGACGTAGTAAGCCATCGAGGTCACCGAGTAGCTGTCGTCGTCACGATCGTCTTCGAAGTTGGTGGCCGGGTCGGCGCTGTCCCAATCGTAGGTGGCGTACATCAACTCGCCGATGAACGTCAGGCCGAACGGAGCCAGGTACTGCACGCCCGCGTCGATCATCATCACCGACGCGTTGTGGGCGATCAGTTCGCCTTCGTCGTTTTCGAAGTTGTCCAGCGGCATGCCATACCACAGACCGGCGTGGATGGTCAGGCCTTCAACCGGCGGCTTGCCGATCAGGTTGAAATAGATGTCTTTCGCGGTGTTCTCATCCTGCCAGGTCTGGTTGCCCATCGGCGCATTGCCGTTGGGAGCAACGATCGGCGGGAAGAACGCGCGGCCGTTGAACACGCCCAGGTCGGCGTCCAAGTACGGAGTCACCACGCCAAAGTCGATACCGGTCTGGCGGGCGGCCGGGGCGATCGCATTGACCAACGGATAGTCAATGAGCATCAGCTTCGCGGCGCTCTTCGGGGCGAAGATCGTGAAGTTGGGCATGAAACGGCCGACGTAAATGCCGGTGTACGGAATGTAGTGGAAGCCCAACTTCATGTCGAGCAGGATGTCGCCGATATAGGTGGAGCTGTCCTGCGCGAGTTCCAACTGAGAAAAGTAGGTGATGCGGTCTTCGATCACGTCGCCCATGAGCAGCAAGCGGGCGCGCTTCACGATGAATTCCATGTCTTCCGGACGGTCCACGGCCTGATAATTCGCCGTGTCCAGCATCTCGTCGCCGACGTAGTAATTGAAGCCGGCCTGGAAAATACCGCCGATCTTCAACGAGCCGACGCCGACCTTCACCGCTTCGTCGGCGGCGAACAGCGGAGCCGAAATCGCCATCATCGCCACAACGAGCGCGAGGATCATTAAGTTACGTTTCATGTGAAATCCTCCTTAATGTTATCTGATTCCTGATCTTCGATTGTTTGCTTACAAACCCGGTAAAGTTGTTCTCCTTCCACCCTGTTCGACTCTCAGATGGTTTTTCATGAAGGAGTGTTGCGACTTCTTCAGAAAACGTTCTGCTCGAAAGCCTCCTTTCGATTTGATTTTTTCAAAGAGCCGACAGTTTAGAAATATCCGTCGCATAGAGCTGTCGCCCCTGCACGGATGGTATTTTCCCTCGATGGTAAAAAGCTATTGCATCCTATAGCGCCCCTGAACCCGGAAGTCAAGGGATTACTAACACTTTGCTACCGGAATGCTAACACGGGAAAATCGCCATATTTTCCGCCAACTTAGGATGTCAAAGATCGTGCAATCTATGAGCAGGCATATCTAACCACTTATTTATATTAGCTTTTCTATCGCAAAAAAAATGGACAAAGTCAAGTAAAAAATGCTTTTTTGACCAAAGGTAACGTAGGGAAAAATAGTAAATACTTCTTATTCCAGATCGGAAGAGCAAAAGTCTGAACTCCAGTCACCGAATACGAACTCG